>WLLG01000035.1 GCA_009700815.1 Actinomycetota bacterium | reverse complement strand
TATTTGGGATATAGTTCCCGAGTAATGGAACCCAAGGTATCTGGTGTTGGAGTATTAGACAAATCATTTGGGGTTGTTGCCCTCGTTGCAGAGTCACCGAGAACCTTGGCTGAGTTGATTCAGGGCACGGGACTTAGTCGAGCCACAGCGCACCGTTTGGCCTTGGCGCTCGAGGCGCATGGCCTACTTCGCCGACTCCCGGACGGTCGCTTTGCTTTAGGGCTACACCTTGTTGCCCTGGGCCGAATCGCAGCCGAGCAGTTTCCGCTTGCCGAGATTGCTGCGCCTGCACTTGTGGCCCTGCGAGAAATCACGGGCGAGTCCGTGCAACTGTACGTTCGAGATGGCTCAAACCGGGTGTGTATTGCTGCACTTGAGTCTCTGCATGGACTACGCACCATTGTGGCGGTGGGCGCTGCGCTTCCCTTGGACGTTGGGTCCGCTGGTCGGGTTCTATCGGGTGAGCACACGGCCATAGGTTGGTTGCAGACAGTGGGGGAGCGTGAAGCAGGGGTCGCCTCTGTGTCTGCTCCGGTGCGCGGACCGCAAGTGGAGTTGCTAGCCGCAGTGAGTGTCTCTGGTCCTATCGACCGACTGGGTCGATCTCCAGGAAAGCTGCATGGCCCGGCCGTAGTTGCAGCCGCCAACCAGATTCAGCAAGCCCTGGAATCTGCGCCATTTCTGAGCTGAACTGAGCAGCTCAGATCTTGCCCTAGTGCGAGCGCAGCTCAGGCTTCTGACTCATCCTCTGCTTCGCCGAGTTCATAGGACCGGCCAGTGGATTCAGAGGAGTCATCATCACGCCGTTTAGCCTTGCGTCGGGCTCGTTGGTTGCGCTCTCGCTGTTCCTCGCGCTCGCGGGTTTCTAGGCCCACTTCAAGTTGTTCTAGCTCTACAGCGAGTTCCTGAAAGACATGGACTCTGTCTGCGCCAATCTCGCCCTGAGCAACCGCGGCGAGTAGGCCGCAGCCTGGCTCGGTGGTGTGGGTGCAGTCCGCAAAACGGCACTGCTGCACGTACAAGCTCAAGTCTTCAAATGCCTTTTCAAATCCATCGTCAGCAGACCACAGCCCGACCCCACGAATGCCCGGAGTGTCGATCAGAAGTGCGCCATCTTCTAACTCAATAATCTGTCCGGCACTCGTGGTGTGGCGGCCCCTTCGATCGTTGTCGCGCACCTCGGCGACGAGCTGTACCTCATGGCCAGCAAGGGCATTGACTAGCGAGGACTTGCCAGCCCCCGATGCCCCAAGCATCGCAATCGTGTGGCCAGCCAAATGCAAGGAGCGCAACTCGTGAAGCCCATGCGCGCTTCGAGTCGAGATCACATGCACCTCGACCCCAGGTGCAAACCTTTGGGCCTCTGATCGCTCCTTCTCGGCCCACTCGGCTGACACAAGGTCTGCTTTGGTGAGAATCACCACGGGCTGCGCCCCGCTTTCCCAAGCAAGGACCAACTCGCGAGCTAATCGCGTCAAGTTGACCCCCGACTCAAGTGGTTGCAACACGAAGACTCGATCCATATTGGCTGCGAGCGGCCGGGACTGCAGTTGCAGCTGATCCCGAGCAACGCCAGGGGAGCGGCGTTCGAATACGGTGCGGCGCGGCAGGATCAGTTCGATCCGGCCTGCAGCTAAGTCAAGGCCACAGAGATCTCCAACAACCACTCGGCGAACGGCCTTCGCCGCAACAACTAGGTGTTCCTCGCCAGAGGAAGTTGCCGCCATAATGCCGCCCTTATCAATGCGCACCACACGGCATGGGATCAAGCCGTCAGCCTGAGAGGTTGACCACTCTTGTGCCCAGTGATTGTTCCATCCGGGTGGTTGCATCTGGGGTTGGTCAAGCACGGGCGGCATCCATCCTCACCATGTTTGCACGGCCAGAGCACTGCTCGGGTACCTAGTGGGGGCTGGCCTAGGATTGACCCATGCCTCTGCGATCCCCGAACCTTGGCGAGCGCCCAGATTTGGGATCCGTCGGCTCAGTCATGAGCACCGCTCACCCGGGGTCTCATCCAGCCGCCGGGGCTCGGCCGTTACCCGGCGCACTAGCGGCGATTGACATTGGAACGAACTCGATTCACATGCTGATTGCTCGGGTTGCTTCGAACGGCAGGTTCGAAGTGATAACCAAGCAGAAGGAGATGGTCCGGCTTGGTTCAGGCCGAGGTGAGATGAAGTTGCTTGAGCCCGCTGCAATCGATCGTGGCGTTGCCGCCTTGGCTCGATGCCGATCCCTAGCTGACTCCTTTGAAGCTCCCGTCTATGCGGTGGCCACCTCGGCGGTTCGTGAGGCGCTCAATGCCGAGGAGTTCCTCGAACGCGCGCTGCAAGAGGCCGGGGTCGAGGTGCAGGTCATCTCTGGTTTCGAAGAGGCCAGGCTCATCCTCCTAGGGGTGCTGCAGGCCTTGCCGGTGTTCGACAAGCACCTAGCGTTGATAGATGTCGGCGGCGGTTCTACCGAGATTCTCTTTGGCTACAAGGGGTCCGTCTCGTACGGTCGCTCAGTCAAATTGGGATCCCTACGCATGACGAACCGGTTCTTTCCGGGGGGTGCTGTCCATGGCAACGCCGTTGAGGAATGCCGCGACTATGTGCGTGGCAGGCTTGCTCCGCTGGCACATGAGGTGGCGCAACTCAGCCAAGAAGTTGCCATTGCATCCTCGGGCACGGCAGAGGCAATTGCCACCATGATCTTTGCCCGAAGGGCTGAGCACGCGCCTCAACAGCTCAATGCATCCAAGGTCACCATCCAAGAAATCTCTGAGATTGTTGACCTTTTAGCTTCGGTGGAGAGCCCCGAGGAGCGTCGCAAACTTGACGGGATTGACGCAGCCCGAGCAGACATTCTGATTGGTGGGGCGATCGTGCTCGAACAAGCCTGCATGGCTATTGGGGCAACCGAGATTGTCATTTCGGAGTTCGCGCTCCGCGAGGGCGTGTTGCTCGATGCCTTGCACCGCATCGGCGGCGGCACCTTGCACCACCTGTCTGACCTGCGTCGCACCTCGGTATTTCATCTCATGGAACTCTGCGACGATGACCCAGAACACTCGCTTCAAGTTGCCCGACTAGCGCTCCAGTTGCATGACGCACTTGCAGCAGACCTTGGCCTTGGTGACGAGGAGCGAGAGCTGCTCGAAGCCGCTGCGCTGTTGTCGAACGTCGGTCTGTTCATTGCGCATTCGGGCCATCACAAGCACAGCTACTACGTGATCCGAAACTCCGAACACCTGATGGGGTTTACTGATCAAGAAATCGAGCTCATTGCGCAGGTTGCCCGCTATCACCGTAAGAGCCCGCCATCGGTAGATAAACATGCTGAGTTCGCCGGCCTCAGTGAGGCCGACCAACTTCGTGTGCGGTCCATGGCGGCAATTCTGCGAGTGGCAATTGGCTTTGATCGAAACCACGATGGAGCAGTGGAATCGGTGCAGGTTGAGCACCTAGGTGACAACGTTCTGATGACCCTGCACGGGAGCGAGGACACCGCCGAACTCGGTCTGGAGCAATACTCGGCATCTTCGCGAAGCGGTCTGCTGGCGGAGCGCCTCGGCAAGGCTGTTGTCGTGGCGACGGCTGAGAGCCCCGAGCATCGGGCTTCGGAGCAGGCTTAGATTCCTGGAAGTTCCTGAAGCTGCCCGTCGAGCATCGAGAGCCGTCGATTTGGGTTGAACCGTTCGGCCAAGCGTCGGTCGTGGGTCACCAAAAGGATGGTGCCATCAAAGGAGCCCAGCGCCGATTCAAGTTGTTCGATTGCGGGCAGGTCTAGGTGATTCGTTGGCTCGTCGAGGACTAACAGGTTGACGCCACGAGCCTGCAGTAGGGCTAGACCTGCCCGCGTGCGCTCGCCGGCAGAAAGGGTTTGTGTGGGGCGCACAACATGTCCGCCGCTCAGGCCAAACTTTGCGAGCAACGTGCGGACTTCCGAGGTCTGCAGCTCCGGTACCTGATCGCAGAATGCATCAAGCAGGGACCCTGCTCCAACGAATGCGCCCCGGGCTTGGTCGATCTCGCCAATCTCTACGCCCGAACCGAGCGAGGCATCACCGGAGTCGGCAGTCAGCGTTCCGAGGAGGAGTCCGAGCAGTGTGGACTTGCCGGCGCCGTTTGGTCCGGTCACTGCAACTCGGTCGCCGCGGTCGATTTGTAGTGTGATAGGACCAAAGTGGAATGCTCCGCGGGTCAGGCTTGCTTCGCGTAGTACTGCGACGACTTGTCCCGAAGGCGCTGCGGCAGAAATTGACATCTGCAATTCCCATTCTTTGCGTGGTTCGGGAACTACTTCGAGTCGTTCAACCATGCGGTCAGTCTGTCGGGCCTTTGAGGCTTGCTTCTCTGAGGATTCCACTCGGAGTGATTTTCCGATCTTGTCTCCGTCGGGAGGGTTGCGTCGCGCTGCTCGAACTCCTTTGTCAGCCCAGGCTCGCTGGGTTCGGCCACGTTCTTGAAGCCCGGACAGGGTGCCTGCGTATTCCTCGTACTGCTCTCTCGCGTGCATCCGGTCGCGCTCTCGCTCAACTAGGTAAGCGTCAAAGCCGCCGCCGTAGAGGTGAATGGATTGTTGGTGCATGTCGAGTTCGAGCACCTTGGTAACTGTTCGGCTCAAGAATTCTCGGTCGTGGCTGATGATGACCATGGGTTGCTTTGAGGACAAAACAAACTGTTCGAGTTGATCAAGGCCGGCAAGGTCAAGGTCATTGGTGGGTTCGTCGAGGAGCAAAATGTCGAACCGGCTCAGGAGCAGTGAGGCTAAGCCTGCGCGTGCTGCTTGCCCACCTGAGAGCGAAGTCATCTGCTGATCGAGTGAGGCATCAAGACCGAGCTGAGTAACAAGGATCCGTGCCCGATCCTCAAGATCAGCAGCTCCAAGTGCAAGCCAGTGCTCAAGGGCATCGGAGTAGGAGTCTGCGGCGGTGTCTTGAGCCTCAGCGAAGGCTTGTGTGGCTGCGTCGAGTGCTTCTTGGGCTGCGGTTACTCCCGTTCTGCGGCTGAGGTAGGCAAGAATTTCCTCTCCTTCTACCCGTTCGGTTTCTTGGGGTAGCAGGCCAACAGTGGCAGTCGAAGGAGAAAGGGCCCGAGTGCCGGTGACTGTTTGGTCTAGTCCGGCGAGCAGGCGGAGCAGGGTGGATTTTCCGGCCCCGTTTGGTCCTAACAGGCCAATGACATCACCGGGAGCTACGACCAGATCTAGCCCTGAGAACAACACTCGTGATCCGTGGCTGGCTTCTAAAGATTTCACTACGAGCTGTGCAGTCACCTCTAAAGCGTACTGACTCTGAGAAGCAGGGCCCGAGGGGCCGCAGTGCCCGCCCTACTTGACCGCTGCCTAGCTGCCCCGATTGACAGCGCGGTCAAGTAGTGCGGTCAAACCGGGCGGGAAAATCAACGCTGCTCCGCCTGCTCGCAGGACTAGACCACACCCTGCACCAAACCCCAAGCGCTTCACTCCAGTTCTACCCGGACCAACTCGACTACGACCCCGACATCGCTGATGTGCTGGCGGGGATCCGGGCCACGTATCTGGACAACGTGCCGGGGGTATGATCCGTGATGTGCACCAGACGGACGGGCTCACCACCACTTGCGAGGGCTTCCCTGTCTGCATTGAGTTGAGAGGAAGCGGTATGTCTAAGCAAGGAGGCTCTCTGTCCCGCTGTCGACGACTGCGCCACGAGGTCCCTGAGGTTCCACCACCTGATGATCTCAACACCGTCGAGCGCGCCGCCCAGGACTCTGGCACGCCCTCGACCGGCTCTGCCCGCTCCAGGACCCGAACCGGTGGGACCGCCTGCGTAAGGAGGTCATTCTCGAGCTGGAACACCGAGGGTGGCACCCGGACAGCCCACCCCGTGGTGTCTCGTTCTTCCTTCCCGAGAGGTAGCGATGGGCAAGCAGCGGCACCTCCGCTCTGACGACGACCTGGACGATGACGACGTCGTTGTGGTGCGAGGTGGGGACCTCGACCCGGAGGCCCTGCGCCTCGATGCCGAGCGGTACCACGCCATCTACGGCGACTACGGCCTCTCGGTGTTCGCTGCCCGAGATGTGGCAGTCGATGAGCTCGCACAGCAGGCACCTCTCGTCAGGTTCGAGGTGCTGACCTTGGTACGCGTGGGTGTGCTGCGATCTGCCGGGTTCCGCTTGGAGCCCACGGGTCGGAACCCAAGGCACTTCACCTTGGCCTTCGATGACCTCGCGGCCGGCATCGCCTAGTTGCGACGCTGCGAGCATCGCAGCTGGGTGAACCTGTATCATGAGGACTGACCAGAAGCGTGGTGACCCGATGGATGATCTCGATCTCGTAGCCGACCTCAACGCCCAAGACGACGACGGCCTCGGTTGGTCGACTCTGGCCGACGCCCGCGCGCCCGAGAGGGTGCGGTCGGGTGCGATGCTGCTTGCTGGCAACAGCCAGGCCCAGGCTGTGGTCCGCGTCGTGGCCATCGACGAGGACGGTCAGATCCACTTCTCGATCCTGCCCGGATCGGTGTCCAAGAACCGCCATCTGCTCGATCGCACGGTGGCCTGAACTTCTACTGTTCCATCTTCTGTGCGTGCCGGTAGAGGACCGCATGCAGTGGTACCGACCGAGGGGCCAGCCCTGAAGCGATCGGGGTTTGGTGCAGGGTGTGGTCTAGTCCTCCGAGCAGGCGGAGCAGAGTTGATTCTCCGACCCGCAGTGACCGACCCGATTGTCTCCTGCCTAGCTGCCCCGATTGACCGCGCGGTCAAGTAGCTCAGTAACCTAGGTTCATGACCTCGCAAGACCCGACGAACCCCTCACCCTTTGATGCCGAACCTCGCTTTAATTCAGTAGAAGAACTGCGAACAGCGCTGCGTAACGTTGACTACTTGTCCGATGAAGGCATTGCCGGAATCGTGTACCTAGCAGATCGGCTCGGCAAGCCAATTCTGGTTGAGGGTCCCGCTGGTACCGGAAAGACACAGCTGGCCAAGTCAGTTGCCGAGGTGCTTGGTGCCCGGTTGATCCGCCTGCAGTGCTACGAGGGATTGGACGAGTCCAAAGCCCTCTACGAGTGGAATTACAAAAAGCAGCTTCTGCGCATTCAGGCAACAAAGTCAGACACCGAGGGCCAGAACTGGGACGAGATTGAAGATGACATCTTCTCTGACGAGTTCTTGCTTGAGCGGCCGCTGCTCGAAGCGATTCGTGCAACAGACCCAGTAGTCCTGCTGATCGACGAGGTTGACCGCGTTGAGGTAGAGACCGAGGCACTGCTGTTGGAGATCCTCTCTGATTACCAAGTATCGATTCCTGAACTTGGAACCATTACTGCCCGGCAGATTCCCATGGTGTTCTTGACTTCAAATAACACGCGAGAGTTGTCCGAGGCCCTCAAGCGTCGCTGCTTGTACCTGCACGTGGATTACCCCGATATGGAACGTGAGAAAGAAATCGTGCTCACCAAGGTGCCCGGCTTGACCGAGTCTTTGGCCGATCAGATTGCTCGAGTGGTGCGCTCTATTCGCCAACTAGAACTGAAGAAGGCGCCTTCAGTGTCTGAGACTATCGACTGGGCTCGCACGCTTGTGCTGCTCGGCGTGGAGCAGATCGATGCAGAGACTGCTACCGGAACAGTCAACATTTTGCTGAAGTATCAAAGCGATATTCAAAAAGTGGTGAAAGAGTTCGCCGCCGAACAGAAGAGTTTTAGTCGCGGCGGCATCCTCTCTCCGGAAGCCTGAGTCGGATCATGGCCGAGGCCTCTGATCTAGCCGGCGAGTCCTTACTCGAACTGCTTGCAGGATTTATTGTCGAGTTGCGCCAGGCCGGTCTACCCGTCAGCTTGACCGAAAACCTTGATGCCATGGAGGCCGTTCAGTACATCCCCCTTGGCGACCGTGAGGCGTTCAAATACGCCCTCGCAGCGACTCTGGTCAAGAACCACTCGCATTGGCGAGCCTTTGAGACCGTGTTTGAGGTGTACTTCTCGTTGCGCGGCGCAGAGTGGTCACTTGACCCTGATGCCAGCGACTTTGTTGACCTAGATGAGGATCAGTCTCAAGCTCCCGATGGCGCTGGTGAGGGTCAACAGGCCCAAGGTGGTTCGGGTGATGCTCTGACCCCAGAGGAACTTGCAGAGATGCTCTACAAGTCTTTGATGCGTGGCGACCAGGCCATGATGCGCGCCATGGCTCGGCAGTCGGTGCGGCGCTATGCAGGCATGGAGCCAGGACGGCCCGTTGGTGGCACCTACTACCTGTATCGCACCATGCGAAACCTCAACCTAGAGGGCATGCTCGAGCGCCTGATGGAGCAAGCCCAAGAGGATTCCCCAGAACCGCTTACTCCCCTCGAAGAGCGCCTAGAGCGAGACGAGTACGAGAATCGAATCGACTCCTTCAAGAAAGAGATTGAGTCAGAGATCCGCCGCCGACTGGTAGCCGATCGGGGAGTCGAGGCAATGGCCAAAACTCTGCGCAAGCCGCTACCCGAAGACATTGACTTTATGCATGCAAGTCGTGACGAGATGGTGCAACTGCGCAAGGCCCTGCAGCCACTGACGCGCCGCCTAGCTATTCGCCTTGCTCGCAAACGCAAGCACGGTCGCAAAGGTGCGTTGGACTTTCGAAACACTGTGCGCCACTCGCTGAGCTATGGGGGAGTACCCGCTGAGCCGAAGTTCAAATACCCGAGACCCTCTAAGCCCGAGATCTTTGTCATCGCCGATATCTCTGGTTCAGTTGCGGCATTCGCTCGATTCACGCTGCACCTTGTCTATGCAATCTCGGGTCAGTTCTCTCGGGTGCGGAGTTTCGTCTTCATTGACGGGATTGATGAAGTCACTCGATTCTTTGAGGGCACCGACGACATCGTGGATGCGATTTCTCGGGTCAATAGTGAGGCCGATGTGATCTGGGTGGATGGCCATTCTGATTACGGGCATGCGTTTGAAGTGTTCTGGGAACGCTATGGCCAAGACATCAGTTCCAAGACAACGGTGATTATTTTGGGTGATGCCCGCAACAATTATCACGCCTCGCAAAATTGGGTGATCAAAGAGATCCGCAATAAAGCGCGGCACGTCTGGTGGCTCAACCCAGAGCCCAAGGCCTATTGGGATACTGGGGATTCAATCGTGGGGGAGTACGCCACCTACTGCGATGGTGCGTTTGAGTGCCGCAATCTGCGTCAACTCGAACGGTTCGTAGACAATCTCGTCTAGCCCGCTGCCCTAGGGAAGATGCCCTCGTTCACGAGTCGGCACTGCGTCCTCATCATGTCGATCGAGTCCCCGCGCGCGTTCAACGCCGGGTTCGATAGCCTAAGAAGTCAGGTTGCGTTGCAGTAGCGACAACAGGGAGTAGATATGTCACTAGTAGACAAGGTCAAGGCCAAGGCGGAGCATCTCAAGCCCCGCGTGAATGAGTGCGCAATTGTGGTTCGCCCGCTCCCACTCATTGCAGACGAAATCATCTCGGCCGGCGAAGACTTTTACTTCAAGGTCGTCTTCGACCCGACTGACCGCCACCTAGTCGCACTCGAACCAGCCCAGCGGCTTGAACTGATGAAGGGTCCCTTTGCCCGGGGCGCATTGGTGATTCTTGCGATTCACAAACCCACTGATAAGGCGATTGGCAAGATGTGGCTACTGAGTGAGTCTCCGGTATCGGGAGATGGCAAGCGCGGTCTGCTTCCAATACAACTCGCAAAGGATGAGATATTTCTCTTTGACCTCTGGGTTCACAGAGATTTCCGTCGAAATGCGGTGGGAATCACCATGGCCTTTGAGATGGGAGCGGCTGTTGATCAGTTCTTTCCTCAAGCTCGGTGGGTCTACGGCTACGCCCATGTGGACAATGAAGCCTCGATGCAACTGATGTCGCTGGTCTATGGCATGTGGACGGTGCAGACAATGAAGGAGTACGAGATCGGCGACTATCACGTCGGAATGGTGCCCAATTCAGATTCCCCAAAGTTTGGGCCGTTTTCTAAGCGCGGCCGCCACTCCGGAGATGGGTTCCAGATGCCCGGGAGACCTCGAACCGGCGAAGCAGCACGCGATTATCACCACCCCGAGGGGTTTGCCCGCAGAACGGTGAACGATGCCGAGGTATCCGATGGCTGGATGTGGCCAGGTCCTGAATGGTTCGACACGGTTCACCCAAAGGACTCTGACGGAAAACCCGCACGCCCAGAGACCCTGCCGCGAGCGATCTAATTCCTAGCGCGGCCGCTCTCAGTCGCCAGAACTGTCAGACGCCGTAGCTGTCAGATGCGGCCGCTGTCAGACGCTGCAACTGTGAGAATCAGTAGTTGTCAGGAGCTTTAGCTCTGATGTAGACCGCACTCAGTCTTTTCTTGGCCGGACCATCGCCCAGACCGGGCATCTTCGCCGGGAAGCACTTTGTTTGTGCAAGGCATGCAACCAATTGAGGGGTACCCCTGATCTAACAGCGGGTTGACCAAGATGTCGTTGTCCATGATGTAGGCCTGCACATCTGCTGCAGTCCAGTTGGCAAGCGGGTTCACTTTGATGAGACCTCGAAGGTCCCGTGCCAAAATCGGCGAGGCTGATCGAGTCGGGGATTCATCTCTGCGAAGTCCTGACATCCAGGCTGCTTTGCCAGCGAGTGCCCGGTCGAGCTGGCCGACTTTGACTGCCGAACAGCAATTTGCTGGGTCCACCTTCCACAATTCCTCATCGTGGGTGGCAACAGTCATGATGCGCAGATTCAACCCGTAGTGGCGACGAACTCGCTCTACCGTTTCGAGCGTCTCGTCGAAGTGGTAGCCCGTGTCGATGAAGACCACCTCAATAGCGGGCGCAACCTTGACTGCAAGGTCGATCAGGACTGCATCCGTCATGGACGCAGCTAGCGATAGGTGTGGTCCAAAACTCTCGGCAGCCCAACGAAGAATCTCTGGAGCGGAGAGTTGTTCAAACTCTTGGTTGAGCACAGCGAGTTCATCATCAGAAAACTCCGCTGCTTGAAACGGCCCGGGCAAGGGTTCGGTGGGTTCGTTGGTAGCTCGAAGATCGCTCAGGGTGTAGTTCGCCATCAGACTGCGCACTCCGACTCGCCGAGCTCCTTCTCATAGGGTCCGGTTTCGCCGAAATCTACGTAGAAGTCCTCGTTCTCTTCTGGGGTGGGGAACACATCGAGGTCCTTCAGCCAAACAGCTACGCCTTTGGCTCCACCTGATCGCTCAAGCCACTGTTGGAACTGTTCACCGAGCTCGCGCTCCTCAGAGAATCGCCGGACCACTCGCACGGTTGCTTCTGGAGCGGCCTTTGCGGGAACCCGAAGCGCGGTTTTGGCAAACTCAATCTGCTCTTGGCCGACATAGCCTCCAAGCAGCATCTGATAACCCGGTGCCGACCTGCCGTGCGCTCGGCGCTCAGCTCCGAAGAACCCGATGTCCGCAATGTGGTGTTGCCCACAGGAGTTGGTGCACCCCGAGATATTGGTACGGACACCCTCCACCTCTGCAAGGCCGGCTGCCTCGAGTGCCTCGCCGATGGCACTGGCAAGACCGCGGGATTGTGTAACTGCCAGATTGCAGGTGTCGGCACCTGGGCAGGCAACGACATCGCGGCTGAGTTCTGCTCCTGGTTCGGCCATCCCGATAGCTAGCAAGCGGGGGTACAACTCGATGAGTTGATCCTCGGAGAGTCCTCGCAAAATAAAGTTCTGTCGGTTGGTGATGCGTACCTCAGCTCCGAACTCGCGACTGATTGCCGCAACTCCTCGGAACTGTTCGGCAGTGACATCACCAAGGCGAGACCAGGCCAATGCCGAGACG
>WLLG01000349.1 GCA_009700815.1 Actinomycetota bacterium | reverse complement strand
CTCTCGGTGACCACGATGTTCAAGTCATTCCGCCCAAGCGACTCCGAAAACATCCGAACCCCCCAGTAGACCGTGTCGGGAGCAAACTTCAACCACGAGGATTGATACGTGGGGTAGCCCTCTGGGAAGAGCAGTTCCTCGGCCCCGATGTTGTTGTCGGCGGCACGCACGTATGAGGCTGAGTAGGTGTTGAATCCGAACCCGTCGATCGGGGTGGAGATGATTTCCATGTCCCCTGCGCGGATTTTGGGAGCGCTAGCGCCCAGATTCTCTAAAAAGATCGGGTCGTATTCCCCGGTCAGAATGGGCACGATGATCCCGCCATTGGGCGACATGCTGCGGAAGGCTTTTGCAGTGGCTTCGATGTCTTCTGCAGTCTCGGTCAACGGCACGTAGGTCACTGAATCCTCGACCAAGGTGACCGTTGACCCTCGACTCGCCGAAGCCCGCACTGCTTGCACGCCCATACCTTGGGCGAGCAGAGCGTTATGCGAGGTCTGCCAGAGGGCTTGCTCTGAAGCCAACTCAATGCCGGGGGCAAAAGGCGGGGCACCGTCGAAGGGCCCTCCGGGGAAGGTATAGGCAGTGTGGACAAACGAACGGATCTCGTTGGTGGTGTACCAATGCTTGACGCGATCCCCTAGGCGGTCAACGGTGGCGGTGCAGTAGTCGGCGAAGTCACCGGCAATCTCTCTGCTTTCCCAACCGCGGTACTTGTCCTGCAGTGCCTGCGGAGTATCCCAGTGGAACAAGGTTGCGTGTGCCGTGATGTCGTGGGCCTCTAACTCATCAAGCAGTCGTTTATAAAAGTCCACGCCCTGTTCGTTGACCTTGCCGCGCCCATCGGGGATGATCCTCGGCCAGGCGATCGACAGCCGGTAGTGCTTGACCCCGAGCGCCGCGATCAGTGCGACATCGCTCGGATACAAGTTGTAGTGATCACATGCGACATCGCCGGTGGCGTTGCCCAAGACCTTGCCGGGGACTCTGCAGAAGGTGTCCCAAACACTCGGTTTGCGACCAGCAACGTTGTAGGCGCCCTCGATTTGATAGGCCGAGGTCCCGACTCCCCATGTGAACCCTTGCGGGAACTCCTGCAAGGGGGCAGCAAACTCGTTGGAGTCACTGCAACCCACCAGAGCGGTGCTCGCTGCAGCCGACACCCCGAAAAGCCCCGCAGCCAGCAGAAACTCCCGGCGACTCGGACCAACAGGGCCACTCTGGGTTGCGTGGTGGTCACTCACGGCCGCTGGACTCGCAGCTGGGCGCATAAAAGGCATTGCCATTCTTATCAGCTCATCGGTTAGATCATCGCGTGGCGCGGAGTAGTGGGATCCTCGCCGCCTACTGTTCAGAGATGCCCGACAGGTTCCGCGGTGACGAGGTCACGTATCAGGTCAGCGACTGCCTGCTTGGAAAAGTCCTCGTTGCTCGAACAGTTACCGGCGTGTGTTCCGTCCTGCTGGGCGATTCGGAACAGGAACTCGTCGAGGAGTTGCGAAGCCGAACGGCGGGAGCCGAGCTTCAAGTAAGCCAAACCGGTTCCGGCCCAACAGGCTCAGGCCAGACTGCAACCGCAGCAGCGGCTGTAGTGGCACTGATGCGCAACCCGACCGAGGCCCAGCGCGTACAACTCGATCTTCGCGGCACGGCATTCCAGCAGAAGGTTTGGCAACAACTCCGGGCGATCCCCTGCGGTAGCACCCTGAGTTACTCGCAGGTTGCCGCCGCGATCGGCCATCCAACTGCGGCGCGTGCAATTGCTGGGGCCTGTTCCGCCAACCCGATCGCAGTGGTTATCCCCTGTCACCGAGTGATCGCAGCCGATGGCGGCCTAGGTGGTTACCGCTGGGGAATCGAACGAAAACTGCGACTACTTCAAAGCGAACAGTCTGTTTGAGACAAGGCCGCTTGAGGAAGTGGCTTTCGGTCAGCGGGTTAACCGGTACAGCGAAATCTGGGTGGGTCGCAACTGTCCGCGTAGCCAGATTGGGTCGCCGCGATCAACGGGCGAGGAGTAGTCGGCCACCAGGATCGACCCATCTGGCTCGTGGACCACTGCGGCGAATGCTGTGTCACCACAAGAAGGCAAGTCGAGCACCCAGTCCAGCGAAGGCGTGTTTGTGTTGACAGAGAACAGCGCGCTGCGCTTGCGCGTGACTGACCAGACTGCCTGATCGACTCGGATTGCGACTGCTCCAGGAACCCAAGAGGGCATGTGGTCGTATCGACCACCGAAGGCGAGTTGCCGTCGGGCAAACACATACGGCTCGCCCTGCCAGAGAAACAAATTGGGCGAGTCCGGCTTCCGGCTGATCGGCGTGACCCTCAGATGCTCTAGGTCTGGACCGAGCAGCAGATCGCCTCCTCGCCGGCTGGGCCCTTCGTTGCGGGTCAGGCCCAGTATCTGACCGTCGGGCAGTTCGACAAGCTCGCACTCGGTGCCGCCCGGGTGAAGGTCAACTGGGCTGCTCCAAGTATCAAGATCATCGCTCCAGCGCAGCTCCACTACTGGGTCGGCTGGACGAGCGCTGTACATTTTTTCGGCGCCGCGATACCCGATCATCGCCCAGCGGGTCTGCAGCTTTGTGATGCGCCACGGCACCACAGATTCCTGCAGTGCTGGTTCGGGAGATGTCCAACTGCGGCCGTCGGTGCTCAGGCGATGCACGCCCTGGGGCTGAAACCTTTTGGGGTCGGTTCCGAGTTTCATAAACCACAGCTGCAGCCGACCTTGGTGAATCACCCATCGGGGCTCGCGCAGGTCGGCACCGAGCGCCACGGTGACCTCGTGTTGCCAAGGGCCTTCGGGCCCTGGGGCAGAGCTGACCTCGAGGCGAGCTTCGGCGGAGGCAAAGTGCGAGGGCGCAGTCCTCCAAGCCAGCCACAGCCGGGACTCGAAACGAGTCAGGTCCAGGTTGTTATTGGCACTCAGGCAGTCCACTCCCGCTGCTGCAGGCCCTGGCACGAGCAAGCCGAGTGGCTCCACAGCGATCATGGGCAGAGTATGCACCAGCGAGCGGCGCTAGGACTGAGAAAGCGCCAAATCACAGATCGCTTGTTTGGCTGCGATGCCGGCATCTGAAGTCCAGCCGCCATAGACCTTTGT
>WLLG01000348.1 GCA_009700815.1 Actinomycetota bacterium | reverse complement strand
GTTGTGCTGGGGCTTCCTTGAGACTCGGGGCATTTGTCGGCAGTTGTGAAACTGTCTATTGAGACGCAGTAGCAGCTTCCCGAGGAACCAGCCTCGCAGTCTGGCTGAGCGCTAGCCGTGCCAGCGCCAGCGACCATCCAAGCTCCAGTGCACGCAATAATCGCTACGAACACTGCACCGGCGCGTCGGGCCGACCCAGCTATTGAGACCTGCTCAGAGGTTTGTTCCGTGTTCATTCTTCCCTCGCTTGTTGGTAGTCGGCCGAACACTCGCTCGGCGCTATAGCAGTCTGAGGGAGGGCGCTTAGCTGGTACTTAGCTCGCAGACAGCTTGCAAGGGATGGGCTCTTGAGTTCGGGCCTTGGCCGATAAACGGGCTCGTCACGCCGATTACCAGCCCCGGTCGACCCACTCTTGTAAGTGCGGGGATTCGGCGCCGATCGTGGTATCTGAGCCGTGGCCGGGCAGCACGATTGTCTGGGCCTCGAGGCCCGCAAAGAGTCGGCGATCGAGAGAGGAAATAATCTTCTCAAAGTCGCCTCCCTCAAATGAAGTATTCCCGGGTCCGCCAGGAAACAAGGTGTCGCCACTAAAGAGCAGCGGCTTATCTTCAACCTGAAAGCAGATCGAACCTGGTGTGTGGCCCGGCGTGAAAATCGTGCGGAGGCGAAGCCGACCTACAGCTATCACCGCATCGTCTTCGATGATCTCGTCATAGCTGTCCAACATTGCGGCGTCAGCAGCGGTCACTCCGACGGAGTATCCAGCGTCCCGCATCTGCGGTACCGCTTGGATGTGATCCCAATGGCCGTGCGTCTCGAGCACGCGCCGCACACCTAGACCCTGCGCTAACTCCAACAGTTGTTCGTGTTCATTGGCTGCATCGATCAGGACTGAGTCGCCGGTGTGTTTGCAGCGCAAGACAAACACGTTGTTATCCATCGGTCCAACAACCAGCTTGTGCACCTCTAGGTCTGTGTCGGCATGATGAAGAGTGCTGGCGTCTTGGGTCATGAATTCATTCTCGCGCCGAAAATCTGGACTGCCCCGTTTGTTTCAGTATCAAGCTGTGTCGCTACCACTATGTGTGCTGTGGACTTCAAACCCCAAGGCCAGCGCCACGGGTATTTGTCCTGGGTCAAATGTCAGATACGTCAGTGGCTTCGGCAGGCGATCTGCGGCTGCGAGGTGAATAGCATCCACCGTTCGGACTGGCTGCGTGCGACCAAGCTCGGCGGCGCGGTCTAAACATCGTTGATCGACAGGAACGATGTGTATCCGCTCCCAATCGTCTCGCATCGCTCTTCGTAATTCGTCGGTTCGCTGTGGGTCGTCACCGAGTCGGTCTACGAGCATTAGAGCCTCGGATAATGCCAGAGCGCTGGCGCACCAGTCCTCGTCCGCCTTCATTGCTCCGAGGGCGGAGACTTGGGCAGGACCTTCAAGGTAGCGGGCGAGCAGCGCAGTGGTGTCTAAGAACAGTGTCACCTTCCTCGCACCTCACGAACGAGTTGATCGATACGCGTGCCAGCCCATAGCGGCATTGAGAATTCCGGAGCGGGGCGATCAGACCTTCTTGCGAGCACCACCTGCCCGCGAGCGGCGAGGTCTTCGAGGGTGAGCTGTGCGTCTGTCGGCTCGAGCGGACCAAGTTGTGCGACTGGACTGCCATCAACGGTGATGACAATTCGCTCGCCTGCTCCAGCGCGCCGGATTGCCGCAGAAACTTCACGTCGCAGTTCTCGTACTCCAAGGTGTTCCACACGGAAACCCTAGGACAAATGTGTGTACAACTGTGTACACACATGAATGTGTACCTAGGTTCGGATGCGTGTAAAACGTTCAAAGTACAAACTGTCTACTTCCAGGAGATCAACGTGAATTTCGCTTTCAGCGAGGACCAAGAAGCACTACGTAAGGTGGTCAAAGACTTCCTCAATGCTAAGTCGGACGAGGCAACTGTTCGCGAACTTATGGACACTGAATCCGGCTACGACGCCGCTGTTTGGACCCAGATGGCAGAGCAAATGGGCCTTCAGGGATTGGTGATTCCCGAAGAGTTCGGTGGCTCCGGGTACAGCTTCGTTGAATTGATCGTGGTCCTTGAAGAGATGGGACGTCGACTGATTTGCGCCCCGTACTTCTCGACAGTGGTACTCGGCAGTCAGACGCTGTTGCACTCAGGTGACGAGGCAGCCAAGGCCGCCTACCTTCCCGGTATTGCCTCCGGTGAAACCATCGCAACCTTGGCTTACACCGAGCCCAACGGACGCTGGGATGAATCTGCAATTACCGCAACGGCAACCAAATCAGGAGACTCCTGGACCATTGATGGCACCAAGCTGTATGTCCTTGATGGCCACATCGCCAACCTGATCATTACTGCAGCCCGGACCGAAGCCGGCGTCAGCCTGTTTGCCGTAGACGGCGAGGCCGCCGGGCTTACCCGCACGGCGCTGTCCACCATGGACCAGACTCGCAAGCAGGCTCGTTTGGAGTACGCAGGAGTGCCCGCAACCTTGATCGGAACCGACGGAACCGGATGGGACACGATCTCTACGGTGTTGGACTTGGCTGTGGTGGCGCTTGCCGCCGAGCAGGTCGGCGGTGGTCAAGAGGTGCTTGAAATGGCCGTGCAGTACGCAAAGGATCGCGTGCAGTTTGGCCGGCCAATTGGCTCTTTCCAGGCTATCAAGCACAAGTGTGCCGACATGTTGCTCGAGGTTGAGTCCGCCAAGTCGGCGGCGTATTACGCCGGATGGTGTGCATCTGAACTCAACGAGGAACTGCCCTCTGTTGCCTCGCTAGCGAAGGCCTACTGCTCAGAGGCTTACTTCCACGCTGCGGCAGAGAACATTCAGATCCATGGTGGTATCGGATTCACCTGGGAACACCCAGCGCACTTGTACTTCAAGCGTGCAAAGAGCTCAGAGTTGCTGTTCGGTGACCCCACGTACCATCGCGAACTGCTTGCCCAACGCATCGGTATCTAGCAAGCACTGCTATCTAACAAGCGCTGGTAATTCAGAACTAGTCGGCTAGCACCCGGGTGGTGAGTAACGCTACGAGTCCGGCATCTGCACCTAGATGCTCGACAAGTTCGATGCTCACT
>WLLG01000347.1 GCA_009700815.1 Actinomycetota bacterium | reverse complement strand
GGTCGGTGAACACCACAATGTCACCGCGCTCAACAGGGGCGAACTTATTGACCAGGATGCGTTCGCCTACTTGCAGGGTTGGTTCCATCGAGGTGCTCGGCACCAGAAAGGCCTGAAAGGCAAACGTCTGAAAGAGAACCATCATGGCCAACGCGAGTGCCAACGTGATAGCTACTAGCGAGATTTTGCGCAGCATCTAGGTGTCCTCCACAACAACGACCACAACAGAGGTTAACAATTCCTCAGATGCTCTCAGATTGGATAATTTATCCAGTTTTGATCTGCTGTAAACTTTTCATTTAGACCAAAGTGAGCAACGAGGAGTCTGGGCGTGAATATGGATCAGTCAGCGAACGAGAGCGGCGAGTCTGCGGAAACTGAGTCTGCGGAAACCGAGTCGACGGAAACTGAGTCGACGGAAACCGAGGCTGGGGTCGTAGAGGCCGGTGAGCCGCAGAAACAACGGTCCAAGTCTCGGGTTGTCATGGTAGTTGCCGGTGTCGTTGCTGCTGCGCTGGTGATTGGTGCAGTTGGCTTTGTTGTGTCCACTCGTGAAGAGCCCGAGGTTGCGAATGCCGGCACCGGGACCGACATCTTGGTCTTTCTAGGAGAGAGCGTTGCTGGTGCCGCTGTGGGCGACGGGTTTGAATCTGCGCTCGGTGCGCTCTTCCCAGAAGCGCCCGATCCGACGGAAGCCAAAGTGGATGAGGTCAAGGCTCAGATCGATGGCCTGACAATTCAGATTTCGGCTCTTCAGGCCGCCACGCAGGGTCTAAGCGATCAGGTAGATAAGAACTTTTGGTCAGAAAATGCCACCCGCTTGCAAGATGATTTAGCGGCACTGAAGAACATGCAGACATCTTGGATTGCGCCGCTTGCTGCAGAGGGAGCTATCTATTCCAAGGCCCGTATTGCTGGAGACACTGCAGCGATGGCTACAGCCGAGACAAATTTGAACAAAGCCCGAGATAATTTCATGAACGGCTACAACAATGCACTCGTCACGAATGAGGGCATTGCTGACCGGTTACACAATGACATCGTGCCAAGTGCCGGAGCGACCTCGATTCTTTCGGCCCGTGGCAAGGTGCTGATGGCCAAGGGGTACGTCACTGCAGAAGATTCTCAAGAACTCAGGGACTTGTACGACACAATCGCTCAGCAGCAGGCACTTGCGGTGTATATCAACGCAGAGTTTGAGGCCTTGCAAGAAAATGGTGATGGGCTCTACCAACAGAATGCCAACGATATCGTGACCCGCTGGAGAACGAATCAGGCAGCCGAACTTGCCGCCTTACCGCCTGTGATTCCGAAGGCTGTGATTATTGCCACCCCGAACAGGGCAACCGCCAATGCCACGATGTGGATGGGATCGGCAGATAGCGCACAAATTCCTCCCTGCGGTCTGTCTGTCTGCCCATTCGTGGCAAATCCACTGGCCCAAGTAGATGCCCTGCGAACGGCCGTGAATGCTCGCGGAGACAACGACGGTTACACCCCGTTTAGTTCCTATGGGTTGCAGTTGACCGGGTGGGACTATCCGTCCACGCAGGTTCAACTCGATCAACTCACCGCTGCAGTGGCGAGCAGCCCGGGCACCACCGTTGGTGAAAAACTAGCAGCCGCAGGCAAAGGCCGGACCAGGGATTTAGGTTACGTTAACCCGGGTGTTCCCTCGATGGAACGAGTCTGGGTAAACCCTCCGGCTACGAGCCCGCAGGTCCTTACTTGTGTCAACGATCCAGATTGGACCGTATTCGGTATCAGCGTCTCAGAGGATTTCACTTTCGCGATTCCCAATATGGCAAATCTGAACGCCCCAACTGCCTTTATCGCTGGCCTGCCAATTGCGATTGCTAGCCCGACAGTGACTCCGGGTTGGGCAAGCCGTCCCGTCGACGCAATATGTGACTCTGCAGTGCAGCAAGTCTGGCTAGCGGGCAACACCTTGCCGAGCGGGCGATCCTCTGGACAAAGTGATTCTGCGGTGCTTTGGGCCAGAACCGTCGGTACTGGCGTCGAAGAGGACTACATGGCGCAAAGTGGGAACTACAACTACAACCTTCCTGCAAGCACCTATCCGCAATCCTCAGTAGCGAAGACTTTCGCAAACGATCAGACGGTCTACCCCAGCGGCGGACCTAACGGATACACCTGTACAAACCCACCTTCGCAGAAGTTTGTGGACACGAACTGCTAGCGGTCAGCTGGTTTCGTAGAACTGTGAATACCAACGCCTGAACTCGGCAATGTTGCCGTCTGCTTTGATGAGTAATGGTTTGTCCAGAAAAACCTTGTCTCGCCAGATCGGAGCGTCGGCTTGTAGGCCGAAATCGCCGGTTACACCATCAATCAACTCTTCTGCCATCTCAACCAGTTCACCCTTAAAATAGAAGTGCCAGTGAAGACGGCAATGCTGCTGATCAATTGGAGTAGTCGTGGTGTACACGGTCATCAAGTTGGGGATGCGCAGAAGGGCAATGCCAGGACCCCACGTCTGACGGTCAAACTCGGTGCCGTCGGGTAGCTGTTCTATGACTGTAGAGAACGGGCCATCCGTGATGAACGTTGAGGTGCCGCTTGGGATGCCATCGCGACCGTGCACAAATTTGAAATGTGCATAGTCCACATTGTTCTCACCCATCTCTTGTAGCGCTGCAACGAGCTCAAATTGCCACGGGACTGCGTCAGACCATTCCGGGTCCTCAACCTCGCTCACCCGTGGGATCTGGTACTTCGGCGGTTGGTGGCCGGCGTGATACCAAAAGAACACAAAGCCATCTTGTTCGCAGACCGGGTAGGTCGGCACGCAGGCTTTGGCAGGAATCCTCGCATCGCTATACGGGATTTCTACGCATACCCCATCGGTGTTGTATCGCCACCCGTGATACGGGCAGTTGATGGAGTCGCCCGTGACCCACCCGCCACCCAGATGCGCCCCAAGGTGCGGGCAGTGAGCGTCCATGACCACCGCTTCGCCCGACTCGCCCCGGTACACAACCAGTTCTTTTCCGACGGCCACCACTGAGTGAATCTGAGTGGCGACGAGTTCTTCGCTGCCCACAATGCAGTACCAGCCATTGGGAATAGGGGGAGAGGGCGGCCTGTCGGGCAGGGAGTAGGCAAAAGCT
>WLLG01000346.1 GCA_009700815.1 Actinomycetota bacterium | reverse complement strand
TTCAAGGACTTTTCTTCGGGTGCCATGATTGAGAACGTTGTGCGGCGGGGAAAGAAGCTAGCCATTAAGCGGCAGCTTGCCGGAGGGAGCACAGGTATCCGGATTGCGGACCTGATTGCGTCAATTCATCAGGAATACAAAGAGCACGAGGACCTTCCAAACACAACGAATCCAGACGATTGGGCCAAGATTTCTGGCAAAAAGGGTGAGCGGATTGTCTATGTGCGAACGCTCGTCCATCACATTGATGCCGACCCCGCAGGCGGTCGGTCTATCGATCGCGTGGCAACAGGCCAGTATCTCTAGTTGGGGATTCGTCCGCGTGAACGTGACTTTGGGCCCTTGAGATGCAACTCATGCCATGAAAAGATGGGCTCCTCTTGAGGAAGAAAAGGGTGCTGATGCTCCAAAGGAATTCGGTTGCTTTCCTCAACCGCTCGCTAGTTCGAACGGTAGGGCTCTGCGGACTTGTGTTGGGCTCACTTCTTGTCGCGACTGGGTGCGCGCCGGAACTCGGCCCGTTGCTCAAGTTGAGCGCTATCTGGCAACCCACTCTGCCCGAAACCTCAGACCCGTCAGTGGTTCGGGTGGACTCAGAGTTCTACATATATGGCTCGAATAGTCACGTGCGGGCACCTGTCACGAGAACAACTGACATAGATCGTGCGTATTCGCTGGGAGAGAAGAACAGCCTGACTACCAATGCGATGCCCACCTCGGCCGCTTGGGTTGCTTCGCCTCAGCAACTCTGGGCGCCAACGGTCGGGAGGTTCGGATCGCGTTGGGTCATGTTCTTTGGAGCCGATCGGCGCTATCCGCCGCAGCCCAACAATCCACAGTGCGTCGGGCGAGCCTGGGCTACAAACCCAGAGGGCCCATTTGTGCCGGAGCCCCAACCGTTTACCTGCGGCCTTGACCAGGTTGGCGGAGCGCTCGATCCAGAACTCACCAGCGACGCACAAGGGAATCAGTTCCTGCTCGTTGCTTTTAGCGATACCGATGCTCCCTTGCATTCAATTCCACTTGATGCCAACGCGAATGCTGCCGGGCCTCCAGTGCAGATTTTGGCTCGGCAATACGGGTGGGAGTACCACTTCATAGAGAACCCCTCAATGGCTTATGACTACACCCGCGGAAACTATCTGCTGACCTACTCCGCTGGGGTCTGGTGGGAGCGGGACTACTCCACGGGGATCGCAAGGTGTTCGACGCCAGTTGGGCCTTGCACATCGGACCCCTCGGGGCCATGGATTGCTTCATCCGCAGGTCGAACGGCGCCCGGGGGTCTGAGTTTCTTTACTGATACCACAGGCCAAGCGAGAGCCATCTTCTCGACATTTGCTGAGGGTCGTGAAACTCAAAATGGTGGACGTTCGGCCACGATTATGCCGCTCACGCTCTCGCCAATTGTCGGCCTTGGACCGGTCGTCAAGTAGCGATCCGTTCCTGCCGCTAGCGTCAGGGTGTGGCCATACCAAAGATCTGCGGAATAGAGACTGAGTACGGCATTCTGGTCCGCGGGGTTGCTGAATCAAACCCGATCTCATCTTCCTCAATGTTGATCAACTCATACCTCTCACTTCTTGAGGGGAATCGGATTGGTTGGGACTTCGAAGATGAGATGCCCGGCAATGATGCCCGCCAAGATCAGCGACTGCTATCAGTGGCACCTGAGATTGAGACCCATCTCGTGAACGCAGTACTCACTAACGGTGCGCGCTACTACGTTGACCATGCACACCCAGAGTTCTCGGCGCCCGAATGTATTGATGCTGCTCAAGCACTTTTGTATGACCGAGCCGGCGAAGAGATTCTGTTGCAATCCATGGCAGCTGCACAGCGGCAGATGCCTGATGGTCAGGAGATTGTTGTCTACAAGAACAACTCCGATGGAAAGGGAAACAGCTATGGGTGCCATGAGAACTACCTCATGGATCGAGCGACTCCGTTTCCTTCAATTGTGTTGCACGCAACGACACATTTTGTCACCCGGCAGATTTTCACTGGCTCTGGCAAAGTCGGCACAGAGATGCCCGGGGTTCGTCGAGATTCCGTTCCATTCCAACTGACGCAGCGGGCCGACTTTTTTGAAGAGGAAGTTGGTCTGGAGACCACGCTCAAGCGTCCGATCATCAATACTCGAGATGAACCCCACGCAGACCCCGTGAAGTACCGCAGGCTTCATGTCATCGCTGGCGATGCCAACATGGCTGAGGTTGCAACGTTTCTCAAGCTTGGTAGCACTGCAATCTTGTTGGCCATGATCGAGGACGAGGTGCTTGACGACCTGCCTCAGCTTGCTTATCCAGTTCCGGCCATGCACCAGGTTTCACAGGACCTCTCGCTCAGTGAACCGCTCCTCCTGGCTGACGGAAGCAGCATGACGGCACTAGAAATGCAGTGGCAAATACTGGAGCATGCACAAAATTGGGCGGGCAGCCGAGGCCTTGCATCAGTAGGCGAGGAAGTTGGCGAGCAGATTCTGCAGCGCTGGGAAGAAGTGCTGAATGGTCTTGATCAAGATCCCTTGAGTTTGGCCTCTCAGATTGATTGGGTTGCCAAGTACAGGTTGTTCCAAGCATCTATGGAGCGCCACAGTCTGGACTGGTCGAGTCCGCGCTTAGCTGCAATGGACCTGCAGTATCACGATCTTCGCGCAGGCACTTCGCTCTCTCGCCGTATGGGACTTGAACGCTTGACTACTGACGCGCAGGTTGCTCTAGCAATTACCGAGCCTCCTCCGGAAACTCGGGCTTATTTCCGAGGGCGCTGTTTGGCTCGTTTCCCAGAGCAGGTAGTAGCGGCGAACTGGGATTCACTAGTCTTTGATGTCGGTGAGGCGGCCTTGCAGCGTGTCCCCATGCTTGAGCCTGGCAAAGGCACTCAAGAGGCCGTAGGCGCCCTGATTGATTCCTCTGTAGATGCAGCCGAGTTGCTGCAACGATTAAAATAGAAGCGGTCAAACCCAGTGCAGAACCAGTCTTGGCCGAGATTGCTGAGTGGTGCGTCGCCGATTTTGCTTCAGCGCAGGGTACGGTTACAGCAAAGCGGAGGTTGAACATGCCAGAACGTGAACTCAAGAAAAAGCCAGAACCACAGCAGCGTGAGAGCGAAGCTGACCACAGCCCAGC
>WLLG01000345.1 GCA_009700815.1 Actinomycetota bacterium | reverse complement strand
CGCTTCTCCTGCTCGGCAGGCTGGCTATCGACCACCAAGTAGCAATTGGGCGACAAGAGTTCGAGCCCGGGATCGGTTGGTTCGGGCAGTGGGTCAGGTGGGATGGCAACTGGTATTACCGCATTGCTCACAACGGCTACAGCTTTACTTCTGGGCAGCAGCGGGCCGTTGCCTTTTGGCCCTCGTATCCCATGGCAATTCGTGGGCTAGCCCTGCTCACTCACGATGAGTACGACGCAGGGCTCATCATCACCTGGCTCAGTGGGTTTGCGACCATCACCCTGCTGGCGCGCTGGTGCCAAGACCGCATGACCCGCATGGCATCAATTGCCGCAGTCATCACCCTGCTGCTCTTCCCCTACGCCTGGTACATGCAGTGGTCGGTATACGGCGATGCCTTATTTGCTGCATGTGCAATTGGCGCCTTCTTACTGCTCGAGCGAGACAAGACTGTGCTCGCTGGACTACTCGGCGCCTTTGCGGCAGCCGGTCGCCCGATGGGTCTAGCTGTTGTGGCCGGACTCTTGGTACTCGCCCTTGAACGGCGTGAAGCCTTCCTGCCAATGCTGGCAAGATCAGACACTCAAGGCCGATCCGACTCGCAGGGCGAGCGCACATCTACAGGCATCGAACCCAACTGGCGACGGGCTCTGCTATGGCTGCATTTCCCCCGATCTATTCAATTCCGAAAACTCAAACCCAAAGATGCGGGAGTTCTGCTCTCGCTGCTCGGGCCACTGATGTACATGGGATTTTTGTGGCAGACCGAGGGCACCCCCTTTGCTTTTGCCGATGCCGAGAGTGCACCCGGCTGGGATCACAAGCCCGGCCCAGCGACTTGGTTCAAGCTCAACGTGATCGCCGGAATCAGAGATGTCGGGCTAACCCGAGAGACCGGCGGAATGTTGCTGCACGGCTTCCTTGCTGTCGGCGCTGTTTTGCTTGTGCCTAAAGTGATCCGCCGTTTTGGTTGGGGCTACGGTGCGTTCTGCATTGTGCTCATTGGCATCCCGGTTATCTCGAGCAAGGATTTCTACGGTCTGGGCCGCTATTTGATTCCAGCGTTTCCCGTGGTAGCTGTCGCTGGCGAGTGGCTGAGTAAGCGACCCGTCTGGCTTCGAGCGGGCGTCTGGACAGTGAGCGGCACAATGCTGGCATTCCTCGGCTACTCCTATGCGCGGGGCCTGTATCTGGCCTGAGCAATCTTGAGTCGGCCAGCAGTCAGCCCAGATCGGCCAGACCGCTCAGTCAGTGCTGCGCAAGACCCGTCCGGCTAGCGCACCGGTATGGACGCCATGGTCCATGAACGGCTGTCCGTTCACAATGGTGTGGTCAATGCCGCGAGCCCGCTGCACAAACCGCGGCACTCCCCCGGGGAAATCATGAACAATCTCGGGGACTTCAAGCGCCAAGCCCTCTAGGTCAATCACATTCAGATCAGCAAAGGCACCCTCTACGAGCACCCCGCGATCGCGGTAGCCAATAAAGGAAGTAGTATCCGAGGTCAAACGCCGAATGCCCTCTTCTAGGCTCATGACCTGCTCATCGCGCACCCAATGCGACAGGAAATACGTGGGCTGTGAAGCATCCATAATCTGAGTGGCGTGAGCACCTGCATCGGCCAACCCCATAATGCTCACGGGCGATAAGACCATCTCTCTGATCGCGTCTTCTTGCTCGTTCATCACAGGCCAATTCACAATGGCTGCACCATCGGAGCGGTCCATGGCATCGAGGTAGGCCTCGACTGGCGTGACACCTGTTCGGCGCGCAATTCCTGCAAGGGAATCCTCTTCGCTGTACACATATTGAGCACTGCCTTCAGCTGACATCAAGAACATGATCTCGAACGGGTCCACCGATTTGGAACTGCCTTCTTCAATCAAACGTGCCCGCAGTTGCGGATCGCGAATGCCCGCTAGGCGCCCGGCCAAATCCAAACCGAGAAGTTGTTGAAAGCTTGGCAAGTCATCAATGAGCGTGTTAGCGGCGAAGCTAAACAACACGCCAACGCTGCGAGGTGTGATCTGCGGTCGCAGTTGAGCGCCCGTGGTATTTGCCTGTGTGGCGAGCTCCAGCACCTCACGGTAATGGTTCCCGAGCGAACGAATCTGCTGCAGGTTGAAGCTAAACGGCCGGCCCAACACTCGGCTGATCTCGGCCATCCAAGCGAGTTCTTCTGCCACCCGTGATCCAGGCAGATTTTCCAAGTTGTAGCGGGGCGCACTTTCAAGCACTCCCCGGCCGAGCGTTTTCAACGATGCTGCGATCGCAAAGAACTCAGCAGGGTCGGACCAAGTACCTGGCACGTTGCGACCATCTGGGACTCGATGAAACAGGCTGCGAGAGATTGAGTAGCCAAATGCTCCAGCCCGCATTGCAGATTCAACTTCGGCTGCCATCTCTTGCAGTTGTTGTTCTGTGGCTTGGAAATCCGGCTCGCAGGCAGCCTCGCCCGCGACGTAAAAGCGCACCGCAACGTCGCCTACATACCCACCAGCGTTGAGCCCCAGCGGAAAGCTCGAGATGGTGTCGAGGTACTCGCCGTAACTCTCCCAATCCCAAGGCAGCCCAGCCAGAATGCACGAAGCCGGAATGTCCTCCACTGACTCCATTGCGGTGGCCAAGAGCTCCGCCTGACCAGGTCGAACTGGAGCAAAAGTCATGCCGCAGTTGCCCATCACTACCGAGGTCACCCCGTGCCAACAAGAAGATGACATCGTTGGGTCCCAGCCGATCTGGGCATCCAGATGCGAGTGCAAGTCAACAAAGCCTGGAGTCACTAAGCGGTCAGTAGCATCGATCACTCGGCCGGCATCGCTCAGGTCCGCCGATGTGAGTTCACCGATCTTCGTGATTCGATCTCCGTCAATGGCGACATCTGCGCGACGAGCTGCAGCTCCCGTCCCGTCGACCACGGTTCCACCTGTAATGACCACATCATGCGACATGTCCGCATCCCCTTGTCCGTATGAATCAGTAGGCGCCCTCGTTCTGGACCCGCCACAGAGACAGTATTGCAGTCAGTGCTGTTGCATTCAGTGCTGTTGCATTCAGTGCTGTTGCATTCAGTGCTGTTGCATTCAGTGCTGTTGCATTCAGTGCTGTTGGAGTCAGTGCCGTTGCAACCCGTACT
>WLLG01000344.1 GCA_009700815.1 Actinomycetota bacterium | reverse complement strand
CTGTGAGTACCGGATTCACTAAACCATTGACGGTGCGCGTTGTGGGTGCGCCACTGTCGATGTCCTTGGTCTGAATGGCTGTGCCGCTTTCATCAAGTTGCAGATCTCTGAGGGCGAGAAGGTGCTCAGGAGCCGAGCGCAGATCCTCTGGCAGAAGCTCAGTCAGTCCCGTCACAACAAGGGCGCCTACTAGCCCCGAGAAGACTTGTGCCTCGGTGTCTCCGTGCATGTGAGCGTGGTACCAGTAAGTCCCAGGGCTAATCGTTGTTGGTACTTGGATTTCGACCAGATTCTCGGTGCCGGGAGCCATGACCCGAAGGACATTGTCCGAGATTCCAATCGGAGAGACGTGCATCCCGTGAGTGTGAAAGTTGGTTGCGTCGTTGAGGCCATTATTTAGGTTGATCCGAATCAGGTCGCCGGGGTTAACCAACAAAGTTGGCCCCGTGAACTCCCCGGCATAACTCATGCCTTTGACTTGTTTGCCAGCTACGTCAAAGACGGTTGGCTTGGTGTTAAACGTGGTCTCGAGCACTCCAGCGCTGCTCTTAATGACCGGCGGTTCGCTAAAGGGAAGGCCCTGAGTGGTAGCAAAAGTGGTCTCGACGATCTCGCCTCCGTCGGCAGTGGTTGTGGAACCTGCGCCAGGGTCAACGGTTGTGGTCGAGGCGGTGCTCGCCGTAGTTGAGGAACTGTCAGAGCCGCTAGAACACCCAGGCAGGACGGTGCCTGCGATAGCAGCGCAGGCAAGCGTGGCTGCAATCATCAAACTGGGTCGCGATGTCCTACTTTGGGAACGAATCATGGAGTTATGGTACTCAACCCACACCGGCAGACCGGGCACCTGATGCCCGGCTACGTGGCCACGACCTAGGCCGGGGGAACGCTGCTGAGTTGAGTCGCCCACCATGATTCGACTCGCTCAGCAACGGCGTCGAGTTCGCTCTGCTCAAGCCAGGAGCGGACCTGATCAAGGCGTGCTGCGATCTCTGGAGCGGTTGCATGTGCCGCGATACTGATGCTTCCTGGGAACCCCGCTAAGGCCGACAATCCCTCGGCTTTGAGTCGGTAATACTCGGCGGATTCAGTTGGTGGGCGCAACAGCGAGGGCGAATACCTCTGATGGTTTCATCCAGTCGAGGGTTTGTCGAGGCCGATTGTTGAGCTTGTACGCGAACGCGTCGAGATCGGCCTCGGTGAACACGGAAAGGTCGGTGCCTTTCGGCATCCATTGGCGCAGGAGTCCGTTGGTGTTCTCGTTCGAACCTCGCTGCCAAGGCGAGTGAGGATCACAGAAGAACACCTGGATCCCAGTATCGATTGTGAACTGCCGGTGCTGGGCCATCTCGGTGCCCTGGTCCCACGTGATCGACTTCACCAAGTGCTCGGGCAAAGTCTTGATTTTCGCTGTCATGGCGTCGCGCACTGTTTCAGCGGCGTGGTCGCCATCGAGGTGCAACAACACCACATAGCGCGACCACCTTTCCACGAGCGTCCCAACAGCTGAGCGGCCCTGTTTCCCAATGATCAAGTCGCCCTCCCAATGGCCCGGCACCGCCCGGTCCTCAACTTCTGCTGGGCGCTCGGAGATCATGAGCTTGTCAGGGATACCTCTGCGGGTCGAGAGGCGAGACCGGTTCCGGCGAATTGCCCGCCCCGTGCGTAAACACGCCGCCAATTCCTTACGCAACGCCCCTCGGCCTTGCACATACAGTGACTGATAGATCGTTTCAGGAGACACCCGCATCATCGGATCGTATGGGAACTCAATGCGCAACCTCGCCGAAATCTGTGTCGGTGACCACTGTTCGCATTCGAGCCATTCCTCGACCTGAGCACGCAACCTCGCACACCCCGCCAGCTTCGCTACTTTCGGTCGGCGCGCCAGATCACACGCCCACCGATGCGCCCGCCACCCGCGTAACCGTGCCGGCCCCCGTTAGCGGCCACTTCTCGCGACACCGTCGACGGCGCCCTACCTAACCCGCGAGCAATCGCCCGCAACGACGACCCTGCATCAAGACCACGCCGGATCTCCTCGCGTTCACCCGCAGACAACCGCGCTGGTGACGGATCCCACGACTGCCGCCGAGCAACACCACCCACCGACACCACTACCCGCCGCACAATACTTGGGCTACGCCCCAACTCCTGAGCGACATCGTCCGCTCTCATCCCATCAGCAATAAGGCTGATCATCCGCTTCTTTTCCTCCGCAGTCAGCCTCGGATAACGCCCACTATTCTCCGTACCCATCACAACCTCCAAGTCGTCGCAAATCACACAGTTCGACCACACTGTTGCAACGATCCTTAGAAACCGCCCCCTCCATGGAGGGTCCCTCGCACTACAGAACTGAGCGGATCGGACCAAGATGACGAGCATCGACGACCTGTTTGAAGAGGTCCAGCGACAGGTTGATTCAGCACCCATCCCGGCCTGTCAGGTGGCGGTCGGTCACAGCGGGGCCATCGTTGCTTTTCACAGTTTCGGTCAAGCTTCGAATAGCAGTCGGTTCAGCATTTTCTCGACTACCAAACCAATCGTCGCCTCGATGATCTGGCTGCTCATCGGTCGAGGCGAGCTTGCTGCTTCTGACCAGATCGGGCAGTACATTCCCGAGCTAACAACGGCCGACCTTGGCCAAGTCACCCTTGAGCAAGTCATGCTGCACATAGGGGGCTTTCCGAATGCGCTCATGCCCGAGGCTGAGGGCAGCCAGGCTGCGTTTCGCCGAGCCCGCTTTGCTACCTGGAGCGCCGAATGGCCCGCCGGAACCCGCTTTGAGTACCACTCCGATAGCGCCCATTGGGTGCTAGCCGACCTGATCGAACGCGTCACTGGACTGGACTTTCGCGACGCTATTGCGCAGCAGGTTTGCGCCCCTCTCGGCATTGAGCGATCGCTGGGTATCGCCCTGAGCAATCAGCAAGACATCTGCGAGTTGGTGCCCATGAGCGCTGAGGCACAGACAGACAGTCTGCTGCGCTACAACAACCCACAGGTGCGAGTCGCTGGCAACCCAGGCGGGGGCGGCATCATGACTGCTGCCAATCTTGCGCTGTTCTACCAAGGGGTGCTGCACAACCCGGGCGAGCTCTGGAACGCCGAAGTGCTGAACGATGCCAGAACCAATATTCGCTGCACCTTCGAGGATCCCCTTATGGGGGTT
>WLLG01000343.1 GCA_009700815.1 Actinomycetota bacterium | reverse complement strand
GTTGTGATTGAGGAGTCGGGCCTCCTCTTGAGCCAGCACGACCACCCGTCGGGCTCGGTCAGTGAAGCGTTCAAACACGGTGCTGCCTCCAAGAAAGATTGATGTGGATAAGTGTAACGCCGTAGAGGGGCAACAAGTTCCCGAGTTTCCAGCGAAGCTGCTGTGCTACCCAAGTTCCTTCACAGCTTGCCAAGAAATGAACCTCGTTCGGCCATGCAAGAGAACGGAAAACCGCCTAAACGTCAGCGAAAAACAAAGTACATGTCCCGGGCTCGCCAAAGAACTCAGTAGCGCGACATGGGCCAGACTCTGTCGGGGAACTAGGTTCTGAATCGTGACTGGCTCAAATCCACTTCAGGTCATGCCCTCCATGGCTGAAGATCTCGAACGCCTCGAGACCGAATTAATTGCTTCTGTTTGCTCAGAAAACCCATTCCTGACAGAGATCGCAACGCACCTGATCGCAGCTGGGGGTAAGCGGGTACGGCCAGGGTTTACCATTGCTGCAGCCGCAACGGCGCTAAGTGTTGATGCTCCAGCATCGGATCAAGCAATCACGGGCGGCATGGCAATTGAGCTCGTTCATCTGGGGTCTCTGTACCACGACGATGTGATGGATGAGGCCGAGGTTCGCCGCACAGTAGATAGCGTGAATGCTCGATGGGGCAACCATAAAGCGATTCTGGCTGGTGACTACTTGCTGGCAAAAGCCTCGGAGCTTGCCGCATCGCTTGGAGTCGAAGTCGCAGCCTTGCTGGCTAACACCATTGGCCAACTTTGCGAGGGCCAGTTGTTGGAGCTGGAGCACTCATTTTCACTGGACCGAACAGAGGACCTCTACCTGCGATCAATCAATGGCAAGACTGCATCTCTTCTTGCAGCGAGTTGCAGGATTGGTGGAATCGTTGCGGAGTTGCCACGTAAGCAGATCGATGCGCTCACCACGTTTGGTTTCAGCTATGGCATGGCATTTCAGATTGTGGACGACGTGCTTGATCTGGTCTCGAATGACGCCGAGATGGGCAAGCCCACGGGCCATGACCTGGAAGAGGGCGTCTATACCCTCCCTGTGTTGCTCACCCTGGCAGGACCAACTGGCGGCGAGCTTCGCAGCATGCTCGGCGGGCCGATTGACCCGGCGACTAGGGACGCTGCTGCCAGCCTGATCCGAGAGGGCCAAGGTGTGTCTGTAGCTATTGATCGTGCACGTAGCTTCGCAGACGCTGGGCGATCAGCACTAGAGGCACTACCGGCTAGTCCCGGAGTAACTGGATTACGCGCTGCAGCTGACTACCTACTCGACAGCGTTGAGGCCGCAGCTACCTGAGCAGTGTGCTGGCGCAGGGCGCAGTGCAGCCACCTGAGCAGGGCAGGGCAGTTACATAATTCGTGTTGACTCAGCCACCACGTGCTGATGCAATTCTGCTCCCGTGACTCCGACGCTAGCCATGCCCTCGAGGAACGTCCCCATGTGGGCCGTACCCATATGCGAGGCAATGGCGTCTTCTGACTCCCACTCCTCGTAGGCGCGGACTCGGCCCGGGTCAGTCCCATCGAAGAAGAAGCCGTACGTGATGTTGCCAGACTCAGCCAATGTGGCCTCGACTAGTGGCAGGGTCAGAGCAATGAACTCAGCCTGCTTGGCGGGATCGAACGTGATAATTCCAGAGATGATCAACATGTCGCTCACTGTATCTGCAGTCGACAGGCAAAAATTTCAGGCCCACTGCGCTCACAGGGGAAACGCCACCACCGGGCCACCTACGTAGCGCAACCGGGCAAGTTCGGAACGCTCAAGAATGGGCAGAGACGGGCGCCGCACGCGCAGTTGGCCCTCAGGAGACTGGCCCGCTTGAGTCTGGCCCGCAGGCAACTCGCCCGCTTGGGTCTGGCGAACCAGGTACGCCGTGCCATGGCCAAGGTATTCAACGAGTTCGACTGTTGCGAGCACGTCCGTACTCGCTGCTGAATCGGCTGGCTCAATTTCTAGATCCTCGGGCCGAATCACTACTTCGACAGGTCCTTCTGTTGGATGATGCAGCACCAACTCGCCGAACGCTGTCTGCACGCTGTTGAGGTGAGCATGCCCCGGAATGAAGTTGGCATCACCAACAAATCCTGCGAGCCAGCGAGTGGCCGGTCGCTGATACAACTCGGCGGGTGGTCCAACTTGCAGCAGGTTGCCTTCGTAGAGGACAGCCACTTTGTCTCCGAGCACAAAAGCCTCGTCCTGATCATGGGTGACAAACACCGTGGTCATGCCAAGCCGAAGGAGCAGTTGATGAATCTCGGTTCGGACTTGCACGCGAAGCGATGCATCAAGATTTGAAAACGGCTCGTCAAGAAGCAGGATCGCTGGCCGAGGGGCGATTGCCCGAGCTAGCGCAACCCGCTGCTGCTGCCCACCAGACAAGGTGGAGGGAGAGCGATCACCAAACCCGGTGAGCCCGACTAGCGCCAATGCCTCGTCGATTCTTGAGGACTCCTTTCGCTCGCCGCGAGGCAAACCAAAGCCCACATTGCGAGCCACCGAAAGATGGGGAAACAACGCCCAATCCTGAAACACCATGCCGATCTGGCGTTGTTCGGGGGCGATCATCACACCCGGTCCGCTGACGCACCGATCACCCAAAATGACGTGTCCCGTGTCGGCGGATTCGAGCCCAGCGATAATTCGCAGCAGCGTGGTCTTTCCACATCCGCTCGGTCCTAGGAGCACAACGGTTTCACCCGAATTGGCTACCAGGTCGATGCCACTCAGGACTGGCGTCACGCCGTCAAATGATTTGCCGACGCCAGAGACCTGTAGCGAGCCAGCGGTTGCAGGGCTAGTAGGCGTTGCCGGACTACTAGGCACCGGACTACTAGGCACCGGGTTCCTGCTCGGGCCGGAGCGTCGGGAAGAGCACGATGTCACGAATGGTCTGCACATCTGCCAGCACCATGGCAAGGCGATCCATGCCGATACCAAGGCCCACCGTTGGCGGAAGTCCGTATTCGAGGGAGCGTAAATAATCGTGATCCATCAACATGGCTTCATCATCGCCGGCCGCGTTCTGCGCAGCCTGCTCATGAAAGCGCACTCGCTGTTCGACTGGGTCTGTGAGTTCGGAAAATCCGTTGCACAACTCACGGCCAATCACGATTCCCTCAAAGCGTTCCACTAGGCCTGGCTCAGAGCGATGCTCCCG
>WLLG01000342.1 GCA_009700815.1 Actinomycetota bacterium | reverse complement strand
GACTGCTGCGGGTTTGGTTCCTACTTCAGCCGGATCCGCTACCGCAGCAGATGGGGAAGCCTGCCCGGTAGAACCGCTGCTCGCAATGGGAAGACGGTCATCGAGTGAGGCCGGCCGACGCAGCGAGGTCCACCCAAGGCCGAGTGCTACCAAGGCAAGGACAGACATGAGGGCTGCCAGTTTTCGTAGATCCACCTGGGGCATCTGCCCCTGCATCCACTGGGGCATCCGCTGGAGCATCCCCTGCCGACCCCACTGGGACTGTGTCATATGGGAAGGCTGCTGAGACATGCGGTTGGGTTGATCTTGCTGCGCACTTGCGGGTTGACTCTGGGCATCGCCGCTTTGGCCAGGTGGGGCGAAAGGGCTTGCGGCATCTGTGCGCGAGCGTCGGTACATGGGCCGGCGTGTTTGCTCCCGAGCTAGGGCCTCGAGGACCTCTGCTGCGCGGGTAGGCGTCCTTGTTTGCATGGTTCCTCGGTTTGGCCTGCTGAAAACAAGGGGAAGGCTTCAGAACCTAACGAATGCGGACGGTGAGGTAGTAGCGCTGAGACCGGGTATCACTCCCCTGTCGGCAGAATCGGCAAGACTTCCCTGATGGAGATTCTTTGCAAACACACCTTTGATGCGCCGATCGAAGCCTGCTGGGACATGTTCCACGATCCAGCTAGCCACGAGGCCAAGTTCATTGCCATGGGCCACCGAGATTTAGAGGTCATCAGCTGCGATGAAACGGAGACATCGTTGCGCATTGTCATCGATCGGCTTGTAGATGTAGAAGTGCCGGGGTTCGCAAAGCGGATCATCAAACCCACCAATACCTTGAGATCAACTGACGAGTGGCGAAGCAATGGGGACGGCACCTATTCAGGAAACTTCGAACTCGTTACCAAAGGCGTGCCGATTCAGATCACTGGCAGCACTGCCCTTGCACAGGCAACAGGCAAGAAATCGGCCACACATACCCTGTACGAGGTGCGCATCGAACTTTCGGTAAACGTCCCGCTCATCGGCGGGAAGATCGCCAACTTCTCAAAGGGAATCGTGACTGATCAGCTTGAGATGGAGTTCAAGCTTGGCGACGACTGGCTGGCTTCGCACTGACATCAGCCCAGACGCCGCAGGCTTTCCACAAGAGTTTTGCTGCTGGGGTCATGAGTCCAAGCTCGGTGCATGTGCGTCGGGTCTTGGCTACCGACTCAGCCAGAACCGCTCGTTGGTCTGGGTGGCGCAGTGACTGTCGAACTTGCTGGCGTGGCACTCCAAAAGATTTGAGCAAACTAGGACGCGGATACACCATCATTCTTGCCATTGACCCAAAGAGCAGCGGGGCAAAGAGTGCTAGCGCATGGCGACGCGTTGCCGAGAGCTGCGGAACCGTCCGCTTGAGATAGTTGCGGGCAAAGGAGAGGTGGCGAGCCTCTTCGGTCAGATGAATCCTGGTGATGCGCTCGAGCAGCGGGTGCAGATCGCGACCGGCAAGACTGCGCCGCTGCAGGTAATCAACTGGATCCTCTCCGCCAAGAACAAACATGAAGAACAGCGCCGGGCGAGTTCTGGAACAACGCAATGCAAAACCGGATCCGAGTTTTTCATCCCGGCGCAGTCCCTTGACGTTGGTTCCGGATCGATTAATGAACTCTTGGAACATCAGCGTGTGCTGTGACTCTTCAATCACCTCGTGATGCATGTATCGAAACTCGACTGCACCATTTGGCAGCCAGAATGCATGAGTCAGGAGTCCACGTTGCAGGACGTTTTCAAACTCGCCGCCCACCTTCATGGCTGTGGCGTATCGAGCAAGACCGAATGCAGCCTGCACCTGCGGGGTCTGCGACTTGTACCAGTCCGTTCGAGCAACGCATTCCCAGTCGGGCAATTGAAAGCGACTGTCATGTGGGTCGATCGCCATCTCGGGTGAGTCCCAGGCCACATCCGCATAGGCATCGTGGTTTTTCTCCACCGATTGCCGACTCAGCCGTGCAACTAGTGCGGCAAAGGCAGAGGTATCGGCCTGCGGAACAAGTGGAGTGTCTGCAAGAGTCGCCGGTGCAGTGGGGTTCATGCAAGCATCTTTACAGTGTTCGATGTAAACGTCAATAGTCAATGTCTCAGTTACAAATGTGACATTGGTCAATGATATAATAAATATCTGATGGATGACTCAAGTAGCAGCGCAAGGGCCGAGGTCCTATGAGTGGAACAGATGTAGAACCCACGACATTTCGAATCGACGAGTTGGCAGGCCTCGCCGAGACCACCGTGCGCAATGTGCGCGCCTACCAAGACAGAGGCCTGATTCCCCCACCCCAGCGATTGGGACGCGTTGGGCTGTACTCCTCTGAACACCTAGCTCGGTTGCGACTGATTTCGAGCATGCTCGACCGTGGTTATTCGCTGTCAAATATTGGCGAACTCTTTGAGGCCTGGGAGCAAGGGCACGATATCGGCGAGTTGCTTGGCTTCGAAGCAGCCCTAGCGGCCCCTTGGAGTACCGAGGCAGAAGTGACGCTCAGCCTCGATGAACTGAGCGAGCGCTTTGGTGACCTCGTACAGCTAGATACGCTGAGCGAGGTTGAGCAACTGGAACTCTTCGAACTCGATGGTGAGCAGGTTCGAGTGAAGAGCCCACGCCTACTAGAGGCCGGTGCGGCGCTTGTAGCTGCAGGGGTGACGGTTCCCGCAGCAGTCGGGCATGCACTCGCGCTTCGAACCGACATTGAGCGAATTGCCGAACGTTTCGTCGACCTTGTGAAATCTGAAATTATCGATCCTCTCGGCGAGCCCATCCCGACTGATGAACTCCCCCGGTTGACCGAGTTGGTGACTCGCCTGAGACCCCTAGCCGAGCAAGTTGTCGACGCTGAACTTGCCCGAGCAATCGACCGGCAGATCCGGGCACGTCTGAGTGAGACCATGGACCGCCTCGCAGCACAAACCTCGACAGCACAAACCCTGATAGAAGACAGCACAGAAGCCGACTTCCAGTTTGGCCAGAATCAGCCCGCTGCCTCGTAGCTCAGAACAGTTTGGCAGTGAGCTTTCGCCGCCATTGCGCCTTGGCTGGATCCTCATCATCCATCAGCTCAAGCAGGTCGACGAACTGCTGCCGGTCGTCCTCGTTCTCCTTGGCAGTATCGAGCAATGCGGTGAGCTGCGTTGCAACCTGCTCGGCGCCTACTGAGCCAGTTCG
>WLLG01000341.1 GCA_009700815.1 Actinomycetota bacterium | reverse complement strand
TGCCGATCGCCAGTTTGAGTTCAGTCAACTCGATGCCGAGATGAGCTTTGCCAGCCAAGATGACGTGCTGGAATGCATTACTCGCGCTGTGTCTGCTGCGGTTGAGGTCGTCACGGGTGAAGGCATCGGCGAGGTGCCACGCATGACTTGGCGCGATGCAATGGACCGATTCGGTTCAGATAAGCCAGATGTTCGATTCGGTATGGAACTGACTGAACTCACTAGTGTGTTTGCGAAAACTGAGTTCAATGCCTTTAAGGCATCAAGCATCAAAGGAATCTGCCATGTTGGCGCAGCGGCCGAGACATCTCGCAGCCGACTCGACGAGCTCACAGATGACGCAAAGCGGTGGGGTGCCAAAGGCTTGGTCTGGATGCGGGTAGAAGACGGCGAGGCTGGGCTGTCGCTCAATTCCCCGGTTGCAAAGTTCTTGTCCGAAGACGAGAAGACGGGAATTTTGGATCTACTCGGCGCACAGGCTGGTGATGTGATCTACCTAGTTGCCGATGACTGGGCCAAGGTGTGTCATGTGCTTGGCCTGTTGCGTCTGGCTCTTGGCCGACCACCTGTCAATGAGGGTGGGTTCAATTTCCTATGGGTTGTGGACTTCCCCTTGTTTGAGTCGATCGATCCGGTTACATCCAAACCGGTTTCTGCGCATCACCCATTCACGATGCCTCATGAGGATGATTGGGCGCTGCTCGATGGAGAGCCCGAGGACCTGCTCAAGGTTCGCTCGCAGGCCTATGACCTAGTTCTGAACGGTTGGGAGTTGGGATCGGGAAGCGTGCGAATTCATCGTTCAGATATCCAGTCCCGCATCTTTGAGTTGCTCGGTGTGAGCGCTGAAGAAGCCGCACTGAAGTTCGGGTTCTTGTTAGATGCCTTCCGATTTGGTGCGCCTCCACACGCTGGTTTTGCATTTGGAATTGACCGCATTGTTGCCCTGCTGTTGGGTGAAGAAAATATTCGTGAGGTCATCGCATTCCCCAAGACTCAGTCGGGTGGGGATCCGCTTACAGGTGCACCTACGCCAATTGAGCCGGCTCAACTTGAGGAACTAGGTCTTCGGCTGTTGCCACAGGCCACCTAAGGAACGTTCCCTTTTTTGGGGTTATCTGCGCGGGCTCAGAAAGAAATTTCTTGAGGGTCCTTGAATCGAACGCCTGTTCGGAATTACACTGATGTATGTGCACGGGGGCGGTTATTCCTTCACTGTCACACCACATCAGTACGGTCATCATCACGGATAGCGACACGGCACCAACAGGCCCAACAGGGCAGGGTGAACGCCACTAGACGAGTACTTCCCCCGCAGAACGAACCAGCAGATCACCACCCGGTGACCTACCCCGGAAGAGGACAATCACATGGCAGTTGAAAGAGACAAAGCACTCGAGATGGCTCTCAGTCAGATCGAAAAGCAGTACGGCAAAGGTTCCGTCATGAAGATGGGCGAAAAGACCTCCATGGACGTGGAGTCCATCTCCACCGGAGCCCTTTCGCTAGATATCGCACTCGGCATAGGTGGGCTCCCTCGTGGGCGTGTCATCGAGATTTTCGGCCCTGAGTCCTCGGGCAAGTCCACCTTGGCCATGCATGTCGTCGCCGAGGCGCAGCGTAACGGTGGAATCTGTGCCTATGTCGATGCTGAGCACGCAATGGATCCAACCTATGCCGCACGCATTGGTGTCGATGTCGACGAACTCTTGATTTCGCAGCCAGATACGGGCGAGCAGGCACTCGAGATCACCGACATGCTGATTCGCTCCGGCGCACTTGATGTGATCGTGATCGACTCCGTGGCAGCGCTCACACCCCGAGCCGAGATCGAAGGCGAGATGGGTGATACCCACGTTGGTTTGCAGGCACGTCTGATGTCTCAAGCGCTTCGCAAGCTCACTGCCAATCTCAACAAGAGCAACACCATCTGCATCTTCATTAATCAGCTCAGAGAGAAGATCGGCGTGATGTTCGGTTCACCAGAGACCACGCCAGGTGGGCGTGCGCTCAAGTTCTACTCCTCCGTCCGGCTCGATATCCGCCGGATCGAGGCCATCAAGGATGGGGTCGAGGTGGTGGGTAACCGCACTCGAGTCAAGGTCGTAAAAAATAAGATGGCTTCTCCCTTTAAGCAGGCCGAGTTCGACATCATGTACGGCAAAGGCATTAGCCGAGAAGGTGGAGCACTCGACCTTGCAGTGGAGTACAACATCGTCAAGAAATCGGGTGCTTGGTATACCTACGAGGGCGAACAGCTCGGCCAAGGTAGAGAAAACGCCAAGACGTTCCTGATCGAGAACCCAGAGATCATGGTCGACATTTCTGAACGAGTGATGTCTGAGTCTGGCATTGGTCAGACAGATGAAGAGTCTCTTGAGGAGCTCGTGATTGATCCTGATGATTTGCCAATCAGTCTCGACTGATCATTCTGTCTAGACGGACAGGTGAATTTAAAGTAGCCATTAGGTACCGGTGTAGCGATCTGGGGTCGCTACACCGGTACCTTTCTGGTCTCTTGGCCGCCGCAACCTAGACTGCTCACCATGTCTGGCAAGTACATCGTGCGCACCTTTGGCTGTCAGATGAATGAACACGATTCTGAGCGACTTGCAGGCTTGCTCGAGGCAGATGGGCTTGAGCCCACCACGGACGTTGAACAAGCAGATGTTGTTGTGCTGAACACCTGCTGTATCCGAGAGAATGCCGACAACAAGCTGTACGGAACTTTGGGTCACCTAAAGAGCCTGAAAGAGGCTCGCCCGGGCATGGAGATCATGGTCGCAGGGTGTCTGTCTCAAAAGGACCGGGGAACCATTGCCGAGCGTGCACCGTATGTGGACGTGATTTTGGGAACCCACAACGTTCACCGAGCCGTTGATCTTCTGCATCAACGCCGAGAGACTGGCAAACCAGTACTCGAGATTCTCGAAGAGACTGTTGCCGAAGACCACGAATTGTTCCCATCGGCGCTACCAGTGGTGCGTCAGGCGGGATATGCCGGGTGGGTGACCATCCAGATGGGCTGCGATAACAGTTGTGCGTTTTGTATCGTGCCCGCAGTTCGAGGCCCCGAGATCAGCCGCCCATTCGGCGACATCCTCGCCGAGGTTCAGCGAGCTGCATCGGATGGCGTCACCGAGGTCACCTTGCTAGGCCAGAACGTCAACTCCTTCGGTCGCGACTTAACACTTCG
>WLLG01000340.1 GCA_009700815.1 Actinomycetota bacterium | reverse complement strand
GATCAAGCTGCGGTATGTGTAACGCCTGAGGGTGATGCGTTTGGCATAGTCGGCGACTCGACGTTTACGACGATCCGAAAATCCGATGCATTCGATTTGGATCCCCGCAAGTGCCCGGCTGATGGTAAGCCGCCAGTCTGGCTGCGCTACTACGACGGACCAAATATGTTCGCTAAGGAAAACTACGAAGAGATCACCTTCAGTATGCCAGCCACCCGTGCTGCACTGCCCACGATCTACAACACGCAGAGCCTCTGGGATCAGATGACAATCATGCAACCTATCCCGGTATTCTCTGATGTTGCGCCGACGTACTGCGGATTCGGTGGGCCGAAAACCCTCTGGGCAAACGGCGGTTTCAACTTTGAGCTCACCGCTGGTAGCAACGCATTTGATGTCGGTGATGCCCGGGAGGTGGTGCCGATCAACTCCCCATGGCCAGCCGGATCTAACGACATATTTTACGACGGTTGGACAAGTTACCCTCTGATGGCGCTGGGTAACGGCGCAGGAGGACTGCCAGCGGGATATGTGGTGAGGACTCCGGGGGGTGCAGCGGATACGCCGGGGGCGACCGATTCGATGATGAATGCCAAATACACGGTGGATAATGACAAACAGGTCGTCACTCTCGAGCTCGCCTACAACGGACTGACGTCAACCTATTCTGTTCCGCAACAACTCTTCAAGGATAAGTTTCTGTCACAGGCGATCGCCGCAGGTGACCTAGCTGCCGATGACAAGCAGGTTGCCCAGGTCAACGATTTCATGTGGCGCTGGCAGTTGTTCACCAATACGCTCACGATCCAGAAATCCACGAATCCTGCGGGCGAGGACATCACACCGAGTGATCTGGCGAAGTACTTTCCGGCAATCTCGGAGTATCGCAATATTCGAGCACGCGTCAAGGGGTACGACGGAACCAACAACCCGAACGCATTCGAAAACACGCTGGTGTGCGCTAAGGGATTTGAGCTCTACGGGACTCTGTTCGACGACCGACTCTTTACGGATCTTGATGACTACACAAAATGGTTAAACACAGAAGCAGACAAGTCTGACCCTCGCAACCCGCAATGGCAATGTATCGAGGCAATCGCTCGGTCACGTCTGGCGACTTGCGTTGCTAGCGGTTCGGAGAAGAATGCGTCCGGCACTGATTGGAACGTCGGGATCGGTTACATCAACGGGCAGATCCCGGAAAAATGTGAAGTGAATACCTAGAGAGTCGATTGAAGTTTGTCGGTTGAAGCGGATCGGATCATTGGGCTTGATATTGCGCGGGCTTTCGCAATAATTGGAATGGTCCTGGTTAACTTCAAGCTCGCGATGGGCGCAGAAGAAAACGGGCCACAGTGGTTGAGAACCTTCTCGGCGCTCCTCAACGGCCGAGCCGCAGCCACGTTCGTAATTCTGGCTGGGGTCGGAGCGAGCCTCGGATCTCGCCGAGCACGCGTCAGCGGCGACAAAGTCCAACAGCGGCAGGCTCGCATTACTCTGCTGAAGCGAGCGCTTTTCCTATTTGTTGTCGGTTGGGCCTTCTTCCCAATTTGGCCCGCTGACATCCTTCACTACTACGGCGTCTACCTAGCGATCGGCTCAACCCTTCTCTTCGCTCGGTCAAAACGCCTGATCACACTTGCAGTCATCTCGGTAGCGATCTCGCTAGCCTTTATTCTGACCTTCGACCCGTTGGCCAATTGGAACCTTGAGGATTACTCCTACCGGGGACTCACAACACCCGTAGGTTTTGCTCGGAACCTGTTTCTAGACGGCTTCCACCCGGTGTTCCCATGGATTGCTCTTTACTTGTTCGGCATGTGGCTGGGCCGAACCGACCTGCGTGATCCGATCTGGCGGCGCACACTCGCTATTCGTTCATTAGTTGTGCTCTTGATCACCGAGCTGGCATCTTTTGCGGTCCTCGGCCCCAAGGGGTCAAGCCTTGACGGCATCGATGAGCAGAGCTGGAGATGGCTATTCTCGGCTGAGCCCATTCCGCCAATGCCGCTGTTTATTCTGGCTGGTGCCTCTACCGCCGTGCTGGTTATCTGTGGGTCGATCTGGCTAGGGGATAATCTGCCCGAAAAGGTGAGTGAACCGCTGGTATCTACCGGCCAGCTCGCCCTCACAATCTACTTAGCTCATGTGCTGTTGGGAATGGCGCTACTTGAGTGGTGGGGGCGGCTCGAGGAACAGACACTCAGCTGGGCTGTACTCAGCGGCCTGAGCTTTAGCGCTGCTGCGGTCCTGTTTTCATGGGTTTGGCGACGAAGGTTTGCCCGAGGCCCTCTTGAAGAACTCATGCGTCGCGTCGCAGGCTAACGGGCCCATCTCGCCCCCGCTCTTATTGGTTAAGTAGGACAGAGAGGCGCGCTGCAATCTCTTCGAGCACTGGAGCGTCGCTGTTTGGTCGCTTGGGGGACAGCGGGTGCGTATGCGCGGAGTCCAGCAAGCCTTGAGCTTGCAAGAACAGCGCTGCATCGTGACGGTATCCGGGGACCGGAGGCCGAAAGGCAAACTGCCCCAAGTACTGCAACAAGTCGTTGAGTTCCCAAAAACGCGCAGTGTCTCCCGTTTCCCATGCAGCATCACGAGCTGCAAAACCGGCGGGTGAAAAAGTGGACAAGCCAAGCAGGTAGTCGCTGCCGTAGATGACCATGTCGATTGCCAGATCGTTGCCAGTCATCATCTGAAAATCTGGCCGCACTCGTTTGCAGAGCTCGAGGCGTTCCCATTCCAAGTCGCGCCGCAGCGAACTGTGCTTGAGGCCAACTACTGCGTTAATACCGAGTAGGCCCTCGAACATGTCAGCCGAATAGATCCTGCCCGCGGGGTGAAACATGGGCCCTAGTTCGAACCCCAAGAATGCATCTACTTCGGTGGCTACTAGCTCGTGCGCCCCGAGCACCTCGGGCTCGGACAGCCCAGACATGCCGTGACTCGGAAACAAAATCGGAACAGCGCCAGACTGTGCAACAGCAACGCTCTGCGCCAGCAGTGCATCCGGGTTGAACGCATCTCCCGGTTGGTCATCAAGGTGGACTCCTGCAATGAACTTCACTCCAAAGCTCTTGGTCAGAGTGAGTACCTCGGTGCGTTCCGCAGCCGAAAGGTACGGTCCGAAACCCGTATCCATATTGACTGCCGGTGCGAGCCCAGCCTGAACAGTGCGCTCAAGATGCTGCTCAAACTCGGCCCAAGAG
>WLLG01000034.1 GCA_009700815.1 Actinomycetota bacterium | reverse complement strand
GTCCCTGTACCAAACTGATCTTGCCGCCCTTGATGGAACACCTGGAGTACTCGCCGGTCTAGATGGAAAGGTCACCCTTGTCGTCAATGTGGCCTCGAAATGTGGCCTGACCCCGCAGTACACACAGCTTGAAGAACTACAGGTTGCCTATGGCGATCAGGGATTTAGCGTGTTGGGAGTCCCGTGCAATCAGTTCATGGAACAAGAACCTGGCACTGCTGAAGAGATTCAGACCTTCTGCTCCACGGAGTACGGCGTGACCTTTCCTCTGACCGAGAAGATCGAAGTCAACGGCGATGAGCGTCACCCGCTCTACACCGAACTCACCCAAGTAGCCGACGCTGAGGGTCGCGACGGCGACATCCAGTGGAACTTCGAGAAGTTCCTGATTGCCTCCGATGGCGAAGTGATTGCAAGGTTTGCGCCTCAGGTTGAGCCCAACGACCCACAGATTGTCTCAGCAATCGCGTCAGCGCTGGCCTAACAACGTGGGTTGAGACCAACTCAACCGAGCATCTCGACCCTGCCCATCATCAAGACTGCTCATCATCAGGTCAGCTCATCATCAGAACTGTGCGTAGGCCCCTGCCAGCTTCTAGGTCTGCAAGGGCCTCGTTCACTTCCTCGAGTGGGCGACGAGCAGTCACCATGGCATCAAGATCAAGCTTGCCGGCACGCCACAGGGCAACAAGGCGCGGAATGTCACGCGGGCCCCAGCAGGATCCTAGGAGCGAACCCACCAATTTCTTTTCCGAGAACATAGCCATGACTGGGCTAAACGCAACGGTTTGATCAACTGGGGCAGCGCCCACCATCACTGTGGTGCCACCGCTGCGCACAGCTGCGATGCCCACCTCGACGAGTGCAGCCGATCCAACTGCTTCGAAGGCAACATCTGCGCCCACGCCAGTAAGTCCCATGGTCACCGAAACAACATCTTGTTCACTCGGGTCGATCACATGGGTTGCTCCGAACCGCATCGCCTGTTCCCGCCGAGACTCCGAGGGATCAGAGACAATGATCTGCGCCGCACCGGCAATTGCGGCACCCTGAACAATGCAGATTCCAACGCCCCCAGCGCCAAGCACCAGCACCGAATCCCCCGGATCGATATCAGCAGTGTTGATAGCCGCGCCAACCCCTGTTTGCACGGCGCAGCCAATCACGCAGGCCACGTCAAGGGGAAGGTCCTTGTCGATGCGAATAGCACCGTTTGCGTGAACCACGATTTCATCTGCCCAGGCAGCTACGCCAAGACCATGAAACACCGTCTCGCCGTTACGAGAAAGACGAGAAGTGCCGTCCGGCAACATCGAGGTTGCGATGACCATGGAGCTTGCGCAGACGCTCTGCAAACCCTTGATGCAGTAGGCACAGGTACCGCAGGCTGCATTCGGCGTCAGGATGACGTGATCCCCCACTTGTAGCGAGGTGACTCCTTCGCCCAGTTCCAAGACAATTCCAGCGGCCTCGTGACCGAGCACCGTTGGCCCCATTGCGGGGAAGGTGCCCGAGATCACGCTTAAGTCTGAATGACATACCCCACAGGCCACGACTTGGACGCGCACCTCGCCGGCACGCGGAGCATCAAGTTGAACATCCTCAACTACTTCGAGCGGACGACCCACCTGGGTGAATAAAGCTGCACGCATCAGATTGCTCCTGGGCTCATGGGAAAGGTAATCGGGACCCTACAGGCTCGAGCTGAAGCTATTTGCGGCGGCCATCCTTTGCTCGCCAGACGCCCTTGCGAAGCTCTTCAAAAACCAGCAGCACCAGCGGAGTGACCAGCACCCAACCCCACTGCTCCAGGCTCAGCGGAACGGTCTCAAACACTCCCTGCAAGAAGGGCAGTTGCACCACCATGATCTGCATGGCTACTACTCCAGCGAGTGCATAGAGCAAGGGCCGATTCGACAAGCTATAACGAGAGAACACTGTGTCGTGTCCAGTGCGCACACAGAACGAATTCACCAGTTGAAAAAAGACGAACGTGGTGAAGGCCATCGTCATCGCCTGCTCAACGTCATTGCCCTTGAAGCGGATATAGATTCCGAGTGTTCCAATAGTGATAACTACCGCCGAAACAACGATCCGAGTCAGTCTCGGTCCGCTCAGAATGGCTTCTGCACGAGCCCGAGGATTGCGGCTCATGATGCCCGGCTTTGGTGGGTCCACTCCCAAAGCAATGGCCGGCGGGCCATCCGCGATGATATTGACGAACAGAATCTGTATCGCGTTGAACAGCGCACCGAACCCAGCAAGTTGAGCACCGAGGATGACCAAGATGGCCGAAATGTTTGTGGTCAGCTGAAAGCGCACAAAGGTCAAGATGTTGTCGTAGATCGCCCGACCGCCCTCAACGGCATGAACAATGGTTGCAAAGTTGTCATCAGTGAGGACCATGTCCCCCGCCTCTTTCGTGACCGCAGTGCCAGTGATTCCCATGGCCACGCCAATCTCGGCCTCCTTGAGCGACGCGGCATCGTTCACTCCGTCACCGGTCATCGCCACAATTTTGCCGGTTGACTGCAGCGCTTTCACTACCCGGACTTTGTGTTCTGCCGAGACTCGCGCACAGACGCCTATCTGATCGATCTGTGCGGGAAGGTCCTCGTCAGAGATTCGATCTAGTTCGGCCCCGGTCACCACCCGGCCTTGAATGCCCAGCACTTGTGCAATCGCGCCTGCCGTCGAGGCATGGTCGCCGGTGATCATTTTTACATCGATGCCGGCCGTGGCACATTCTGCAATGGCCGCAATGGCCTCTGGCCGCGGCGGATCAAGAATTCCGACAAGGCCAACCAGATGCAACTCTTCAACCTCGGCAGCAAGATCCCCGTCATAGTCCCCGGGGGCCACGGGCAATTCAAGGGTTGCAAGCGCCAGGACTCGCAACCCTGTGGCTCCAAGGGAGTCATTCAGCTTGAGGAGTTCTTCGCGAGTCTGATCCGAGATGGTTCCCTGGTTGGCTGTTACCGAAGAGGTAGAGCATCGAGCGATCACCACATCCGGAGCACCCTTCACCACGAGCAATGACTTGCTGCGATTCTGGGCTTGAGGATGAAGCGTTGCCATGAACTTGGTACTCGAATCGAAGGGGACCTCGTCAATACGAGCCAGGTCTTGGCGCAGGCCTTCGGTATCGAGACCACCCTTGGCGGCTAGAACAAGCAGTGCACCTTCGGTTGGATCTCCAACAAGTTCGGTGCGGCCATCTTCAACGCGCAGGTGAGCATCGTTGCAGAGCAGACCGGCAACAAGCGCAGGGGCTAACCCTTCGGAACTGGTTGGATCAGACCCAGCCCCCGCCGAGTTGGCCACAATCTCACCTACAGGTTCGTAACCCAGACCGGACACCTCATATCGGTGACCAGCAGCAAGGACACAAGTTGCAGTCATCTGATTGAGTGTCAATGTTCCAGTCTTGTCAGAACAGATCACGTTGGTGGACCCCAGGGTCTCGACCGAGGCAAGCCTTTTCACGATTGCATTACGTTTAGCCATGCGGCTCACACCAATGGCCAGAGTGACCGTCACCACAGCGGGCAAGCCCTCGGGAATTGCCGCAACCGCGAGCGCTACCGAGTTCAGCAACGCCTCGCTCAGCGTGTCTGAATTAATGGTCTCTGCCTGAAACAGTGCCACCACAAAAACCACAATCACGGCCAGAATCGCAATCATGGCCAGCCGCTTGCCGAGTTGATCGATCTGTTCTTGCAATGGTGTGGGCTTCTCTTCAGCCGCACTCAATAACCCGGCTAAGCGCCCAATCTGGGTCTGCATACCAATCTCGGTAACGACCATCTCGGCTCGGCCCCGCACCAGCGTGGAGTTCATGTAGCCCATGCATACCCGGTCGGCTACGGCCACCTCAGAAGAGCCGTCATGGCCTAGCAGAACTGCCTCGGATTGCTTGTCTACTGCAAGCGACTCGCCTGTCAGCATCGACTCATCTACTGCTGTGGCGGCCGTCATGACAAACCTGCCGTCGGCCGGAATCCGGTCACCCGCCTCAAGCAACACGATGTCTCCGGGAACCAACTCAGCTGCAGGTACCTCTTGCACCTCGCCATTGCGGCGTACCCGAACAATGCTCGCCAGCATGCCCTTGAGCGCGGCCAACGCATTGTCGGCCTTGTTCTCTTGAATGAACCCCATGACTGCGTTGATGAGCAGAACGATCCCAATAACAATCGGATCCTTGTAGTCACCGACTGCGGCAGAGACAACCGCTGCACCAATCAAGATGTAGACCATCAGGTTTCGGAACTGCGCCAAGAAACGTTTCCACGCAGGCGTCCGTGGTGGATCCGTCAACTCGTTGGGCCCATACAGATCACGTTGCGTGGCTACTGCTTGGCTGTTGAGGCCAAAGAACGGGTCAACCTGGAGTTGCTCTGTGACCTGCTCTGTGGAAAGTCGAAACCACTCCGTCTGAGTATGTGGCTGTTGTTGAAGCACGAAAAATCTCCGTCGATAAGACGACGCGAATACGCCGTCTGCGGCGGAGGTCTTCCTCGTCAATCCAAACAAGTCGGATTGACCGCTACCACCGGGTCTTTATTCGTTCACTGAACGATTAACCGTGCTGACGATGGCAACGCTGAGAGGTACTCCCCTCCAAAGGGCCGAAGCCCATTTGCTGAGTATCAGAGTACCCGATGATCTACAGAAACCCTGTTCTGCAGAGCAGAGAATTCTGAACTACTTGGGACGGAGCCCGCTTGGCTGAGCTAGCTGAGCTTTCCGCGAACCACGGCAATGGTTGCGCCAAGATCACGCTGAACTGCTGCGAAGTCAACCGACAAGTCCTCATCGAAATAGGTATGCAGATCCAAGAACAAGGAGGCAGCGCTAGCTGACTGACCCGTCCACTCATCGGCAGAAATCGTGACTGCACCATGAGATCCGTCTCCGGGGTCGGCCTCGCCTTCATAGGAGCCGGACCGGTACGAGACCGAAAGTGGCACGTGAGCAAACCGCACATCCTCGGGGCGCTGCGCAACTACACGGCCCAGTTCGATCTCGAGCAGGTCGCCGCTCGCCTCGCCAAAACGAAGCTCATGGCTGCGCTCGAGATCGGTTCGGTCATCAAGGCCGAACCCGAATTCGCCAGCAGCAGCAATGATTGCAAGAACCAGGGACTCGTCGGCCAATTCCATCTGCTCCTGCAGATTGGCGCGCTGAGAACTGCGAGCTACCAGTGCTTCGTAGTCGGCCAGAGTTTGCGGATCGATCTCTACGATCTCGGTCACATCGAGAATCTCTGCAACCACAGATCCATCTTCGGCCAGAAAATCAGTGACATCTACTATCTCGGTCACCACAGTTCCGTCATCGGCCACTAGTTCTGCAACCGCAACTGTTTCGACAATCTCGACAACCTCTACCTGGGCTGGCTCTACCTGTGCAGGTGCAGGTGCAGGCGCAGCAAACGTCTCAGCGGCAGGCGCAGGCGCCGCATAGGCCGCGGGAGCCGGAGCGGGAGCCGGAGCGGGAGCCGGAGCGGGAGCCGGAGCGGGAGCGGGAGCGGGTGCCGGAGCGGGAGCGGGTGCCGGCTGTGCCCATTCGGGTGCTGGAGCGGCCACGTTTCTGCGAGTTGCAATGAGGACAGCCGTTTCTGGATGGACACCCAGCGTGGTCCAATCAGCCAACCCTGGCCACCACACAGGCGTGGTATCGGCAAGTCGCCCGGCCGCAACCTCGCTAACGAGGAGTTCTAGTGTGTAGGGCCCACGCTGGTCATTCGGACCAACGACTACGTAGGCAACGGGATCTTCAAGGGGTGGCAGGCTGCTCATCCGCTCAGTTTCCCACAACGCAGCGCGATCATGCGAGGGATTGCCCTTGGAATTACTCAGAAATCCCACCCACGCACCGAGAGCGCGAGCATAAGGGGTCCCTGAGAGGCCAAGATAGGTCATCTAGTAGCAGTCACTCTGAAGATTCGCTGTACCGAGAGGAATTAAATTCAGTGAGAGCCACGCGACCCGAGCCGAAACTTGTGCGCTCCCCACGTACACGTTCGCGCGTGCTGCTGCGCCTGTGCGCTGCGGCTCTCGCAGTGACTTCGCTTATTGGCCTAAGCGCTTGCTCGTTCAATACAGAAGAACCAGCCACGGTCACCTTGCCTGAACACGGGACCACCACCTCAACTACCCCAACAAGCCTGCCTCCGGACCAAGGCGCTGCGGCAGCGCCCGAGACTCCCCCGAAACTGGCCTGGGCTGTGCAGGTTGGTGGTCTAGGTGACGATGTTCTGAATGCGGTTGCAGGAGTTCAGACCTCAGTGGTGGCCGTTGGATCAACCAGTCAAGGGATTGACAAGCCTGTAATCGGCGGCACCGATGTCCTGAGCGTGAAGGTGGATTCCGAAGGTGCCATCCAGACAACGGATCAGTTCGGAACTACGGGTGACGAGTCTGCCGCTGGAGTTGCGGCATCGGGCAAGGGTTCGCTTGCCTGCGGATCTACAACCGGGCTACTTGGGGCCATCTCTGGAGCCGGAAACAGTGGTGGTTCGACTGGCGGTGCAACCGGAGGTGCAAGTGGTGAGGGCGAACCCGGTGCAGCGAACGATGCTTGGTGCGCTCCGTTGCCGTCAAGCAGCTCGCAGGGAGTCACGCAATTAGGCGGAAGCGGTGAAGAACGAATCACAGGGCTAGCACTCCCCCAGGAGCCCACTCAAGCAAAATCGAACCTGCCAGACATGCCTGACGTAGTTGGATTCGCCTCCGGGGTAGTTGATGGCTACTTCCCTGGAGCAGAGGACCCTGCTGGGCGCGGCCTTGGCGCCGGAGATGCTCTGGCAGTTCGGGTCAACGCTGACGGAACTGCCCGATGGGCTCGGCAGTTTGGAACCTCGGCAACTGACGCTGCGCTCGGGGTCTGCACCGTGGCCGAAGACGGAATCTTTGTTGGGTTTACTGATGGCGACCTCGAGGGCCGCTCCAAGGGACTTCGAGATGCCTGGATTTCTCGCATCGATAGCAAGGGCGTCCAGCGGTGGGTTACTCAGTTCGGTGGTGCTGGGACCGAGGAGTTCCGAGCCGTAGCAACATCGGGTGACGCACGCCAAGGAACCGAGCGCTTCATCGCTGTTGGCTCAACCGATGGAGACATCGATCAGTCTGGGCCTCTAGCAAACAGCGGGAGCACCGATGCAATTATCACCTCGTTTGCAAGCGATGGCACGATTCGCTGGGCGACACAACTGGGCTCAGAGTTCGAGGACATAGCGACGGCAGTAACAGCAGACGGCGACAACATCTATGTGGCTGGTACTACACGCAGCGGCCAAAGCGGAGCAGGCGGAACGGCTCAAGACGGCACAGCAGGCGGAACGGTTCAAGATGGCGGAGCAGGCGCCCCGGGGCTGATCGGATTGGGCGACCTCAATGAAGAGATCGGCCCTGGCGGGGGGACCGACTCGTTCTTGGCTTCTCTGGATTCCGAAACTGGAGAAGTTCGCTGGGTGACAAGATTGGGATCGGCCGCCGATGAGGTCACCACTGGGCTGAGTACCACCGAGGGAGGCCTGCTCGTGCTCTCTGGAACAACCGCCGGTCAAGTTGCAAGTACTCCCCCGGCGGGCGGGATAGACGGATTCTTGTTGGCCTTTCAACTTCCAACCAGCGGCGGCGCTGCAGCAAGTTCAGTCTGATAATCACTCAGCGTTTCGCTGGAGTTACCTGAGCAAGAGTTCACACTTGGTACTGTTCGCTCTATGGCACACCCTCGCAAATTTCGTTTCGCTGCAGAACTTCATGGTCCCCTAGAAGGGATGACTTGGACGGACTCAGTCCGCTGGCTTGAAGACGCCGGTTACTGCACGCTATTTGTGCCCGATCACTTCACCGAGGGACTCGGCCCAATCGCAGCTATGGCCTCGGCCGCAGCAGTCACCACTGAGTTACTCGTTGGGCCGCTCGTACTCGCAGCCGATTACCGTCACCCGGTGGTTCTTGCTCGAGAGCTTGCATCGATCGACCAAATTTCGCAGGGACGACTCGAGCTTGGTCTTGGTGCTGGGTGGATGGCATCGGACTATAAGGGCTCGGGCATTCCCATGGACCCACCAAAGGTGCGCGTTGACCGAATGATCGAAGTGGTCGCCATCTTGAAAGGGCTCTTTGCTCCCGGTGCGTTTTCATTTTCGGGTGAGCACTTCACCATCACAGAACTTGAGGGTTCCCCAAAGCCATTTCGACCCGAGGGTCCTCCCCTGCTGATTGGTGCCGGTGCCGCTCGCATGCTGCGATACGCAGGAGCAACTGCAGACATAGTCGGCATCAACCCATCGATTCACTCGGGGGAGATTGACTCCGCTGCGGCGCGCGATGCACAAGTGGACCGGATCGACCAGAAGGTGGCTTGGGTTCAACAAGGTGCCGGCGACCGCTTTGACGACCTGGAACTCAACGCCTGGCTTGCAGTGGCAAACATCACCGAGGACGCAGCCGGAATGGCCGAGTTGCTCGCTCCCGCATTCGAGGCCGATCCAGAGGCACTGTTGGACTCTCCGATGGTCATGCTCGGCACGATCGACCAACTCGCAGAACAAGTTGAGGCGCGCCGAGATCGCTGGGGCTACTCCTATCATGTGATTCCAGGGGACTCTGCAAAGGAGTTTGCTCCGTTGGTTGCCCGCATGACAGGGAAGTAATTGTTGGCTCAGACACGTATTGCACTCATAACTTGCACCGACGCATGGGAAATCGATGATGACGCCCCGCTGTTGGTTCAAGCACTAGCTGACCAACAGATCTTGGCCGAGCCTGCAATCTGGGATTCACCAGAAATCGACTGGAGCAGCTACACGGCAGCGGTCCTGCGCTCTCCATGGGATTACACCGAGCGCCCGTCCGAGTTCTTGGCCGCGCTTGAACAGATTCAGTTGAGCACCAAGGTCCTGAACCCGCTCGCAGTCCTTCGTTGGAACATCGACAAGCACTATCTAGCCGATCTTGCGAAGGCCGGTCTGCCGGTAGTACCTACCGAGTTTCTGTCTGATCTGACCTCCTTCGAGGAGCAGGTGTTTCCCATCGAGGGCAGATTTGTAGTCAAGCCAACTATTAGCTCAGGCTCTAGAAACACAGCCCAATACGGCCAATCTGACCGAGCTGAGGCCAGAGCACACCTTGAACAGCTACTAGAGGCGGGCTATCAGGTCATGGTGCAGCCTTACATCGACTCAGTTGAAGATGTAGGTGAAACTGGGATGGTCTTTTTCTTGGACGAATTCAGCCATGGCTTTCGCAAGGGCGCCTTGCTGACTGAAGGAATCGCCCCAGTCGCTGGGCTCTACGCCCCCGAAGCAATTACACCTCGAGTGCCCTCCCCGGCGCAGCTTGAACTAGCCCACAGGGCACTCCAAATAACCCGCGAGCGATGTGGCACAGATTCACTGCTGTACGCCCGCGTCGATGTACTCGAGGGCAGCGACGGCCAGCCGCAACTGCTCGAACTCGAACTGACTGAGCCCTCGTACTTTCTGCGCACCGACGCTGCAAGCCCCGCTCGCGCCGCAGCCGCCTATGCGCGGGCACTAGCCTGACCACGCTTTCTCGCCAGCGCTCAGAATCCAATCAGTGCGCATGCGTTCACTACTCAATTGGAGCCACTTATGAGCAATCCCAGTGCCGCTAGCCCCGCTGCCGAAAATCCGGCAGATGACCTGGTGTTGTACACCTCTGAAGCAGGTGTTGCGACCATCACGATCAATGCGCCGGACCAAGGCAACTCTCTGAATGCCGCTATGCGCGATCAGCTCACCGATTGGTTTGAGTGGGCATCGGCAGATCTTGCGGTTCGGGCCGTAGTGCTCACTGGTGCCGGCGAACGGCACTTTTGTACTGGTGCAAATTTGGGTGGAGCCCAAAAGCCAGCGCCACCCCGGCCAGAGGGAGCACCAGAGCGCGCCATGGGTGATGCCTCGCGCATGATTAAGCGTGGCTGGCAGCGCCTAGTCGCCTCAATTCTTGACTGCGAAAAACCAGTAATCGCGGCAGTGAACGGAACCGCTGCTGGCGGGGGTGCACATCTTGTACTCGCAGCTGACTTAGTGGTGATGTCCGACACGGCGAAGCTGGTTGAAGTATTTGTGAAACGCGGCATTCTTCCGGATGCGGGCGGTGCCTACTTGCTCCCACGCATAGTTGGCCCACAGATTGCCAAGGAACTGATGTTTCTGGCCGACAGCGTTCCAGCGGAGCGATGTGCGCAGCTAGGAATTGCCAACCGAGTTGTTCCCGCAGCAGAGCTTCACGAGGCTGTTGCTGCTCTTACAGAGCGCCTCGTGGCTTCGCCGACCAAAGCACTTGGACTGACCAAGTGGCTCATCAATCGCTCGTTTGAATCGAGCCGTCAAACTGCGTTTGAAGAAGAAGCCATGGCGCAGGACTTGCTGACCGCCTCGGCTGACTTTGCAGAGGGGCTTACGGCTTTCCGTGAGCGGCGATCACCCGAGTTCAAGGGCTGGTAAACGCTGGTCCTGTTCGCGAAACCGACCGCTTGGCCTTGTTGCGTTTGCGGTCGAACCCGGTGGCGTACTCGAGTCTCACACTTCTCAGTGGAGTCCGTCTGAAGCTCATCCGTCGTTCGCGCTCCAACAAGTCAAGCGGTCAATTTCACTACCCCATCACCTTGCTCCTCGCAGACTCAAAGGTCAAGAAGTTGACTTGTGATTCTCTTCTCATGCTCCGCTCACATGACATGGACTCGCCCGGTGGTCTACAACTAGGAGATGTCAGAACATGAGACCATCACCGTAGAACTCAGCGAACAGGGCGTTGCCACCGTGACGCTCAACCGCCCAGAGGTTCTGAACTCGTTCAATTCCCAGATGGTGCATGAACTCCATCAACTCTGGCGAAGCATGCGCCACCAGGACGAGGTTCGCTGCATCGTGCTGACTGCCGCTGGCGATCGAGCGTTCTGTACCGGCATTGACCGCACTGAACAGATCGATGACGGCCAAGGTGGTGCTCGAGCCGTAGCTGACCATGACGATGACCGAATCGCCGGGTTTGGATCCACCCCCTTTCACTTTGATGACCCTGGCGAGTTGCTCGGCCCGAAGACGAATGACTTGTGGAAACCTGTTATTGCAGCAGTCAATGGCATGGCCTGCGGTGGAGCGTTCTACATGCTTGGCGAGTGCGATATTTTGCTCGCTGCCGAGCACGCTACGTTCTTTGATCCTCATGTGACCTTTGGAATGACGGCCACGTTTGAGCCACTGCACCTCTTACACAAAATGCCTTTTGGGGAACTGGTCCGCATGTCGTTAGTGGGTAGCCATGAGCGCATTTCGGCTGCACATGCTGAGCGCATCGGTCTGGTTTCTGAGGTAGTCCCTGGAGCCGACCTGCTGAATACGGCTCAAGCACTTGCTGCAGTGATCGCCTCGGCTCCACAACGAGCCGTGCAGGGCACCCTGCGTTCACTGTGGGCGGGCCTTGAACTCACTCGCAGTCAGGCGCTAGCGCAAGGTTGGGCATTCATTGGCCTAGGGAACGACGACGAGTCCATTGCCGAAGGCCAACGCAAGTTCTCCTCTGGTGAGCGCATCACTCCGCGGATTCGCTAGTGGGCGTTGAGCTTGCGGTGAATCGATCGGTTCTGCTTGTACATCGAGCGGAACGCCTTGTAGAGACGGTCGTATTCCTTGCGATTCGCTGGGTTGGGTGTGTGAACTTCAACCACCTTGACCTTGGCACCAAGGTCGCTCACATCGATTGCACCAAGCGCTACTCCCGCTAGCAACGCTGCACCGCGGGCGTTTGCCCGAATTGGATTCTCAACTCGGCGAATCGGTCGATTCATCACATCTGCGTGGATCTGAGCCCAGACCGGCGACACTCCACC
>WLLG01000339.1 GCA_009700815.1 Actinomycetota bacterium | reverse complement strand
CCTCAGTTCAATCACGAGTGAGTACCCTGAGTGCGTGAGTGAGCTTCTAGCGAAAGTAATTCCGCTTTCTCTCGGGGCGGCCATTAGCCCAACGGTGCTTGCTGTTGGACTCCTCATTCTGAGCGCCCCAAAGCGCGCCGTGATTCGCGGAACCACCTATACGGCTGGAGTCATGAGCATCCTGGCCGTGCTGACTGCCGTGGGACTCAAGCTGACCCATCATGCAACCTCGGTGCCTGCTGCTCGCCAGCCGATAACTCGAGCCATTGATGCCACCTTCGGCCTCGTCCTGCTGCTATTGGCGTTATCGACGGTGCTGCGAGCAATGAGCACCGATAAGGAATCCGCAGCAGCCACACAGTCCCCGGCGGAACCAGACAAGCACAGCAGTCTGTGGGCGGCTTTTGTTTTGGGAATGGCCATGATGATGACCAACTTCTCTACGATCTTGCTGTACCTGCCCGCAATGCGAGAAATATCGGCCAGTCGCGTGGACCTGTCAGACAAAGCAACGGCTGTGTGCGTGGCCTTTTTGATCACCTCGATGGCGGCCACATTGCCGCTGGCTCTCCGCCTGATTGCGCCGAGCAAATCTGCCAAGTGGTTTGCAAGCCTGCATACCCTTGTCACGCGTTATCAGCGCCAGATTGCAGTGACGATCGAAGTGATTTTCGGTGCCTATCTGCTACTCAAGGCTGTTTAGAACGCCCCAGTAAAGCCCTCTACAGGCCACCCTGAAGCTCACCGAAAAGCAGTTCCCCTACTGCGAAATCCGCCGCGCCAAACATGTCACATCTAGGCCTGTTCTGACTCAAGTAAAGGAGGCAAGAAACGCACTTAGCTAAAGGGGAACTACATGTGGTTTGGGAAGAACTACGGGACACTAGATATGTCCGTGGAGGCTCAGATTGAGCGAGTCAGGATGTGTGTTTCTGAGCTGGGTTATAACCCATTGGATGTCTACGCTGAGCTCCGGGATGAGGATGAATGCACATTTACTGTGAACAATGGAAAATACTGGCCCCATTGGGTTGTCTGGAGAGCAAGAGAACTTTCTCTAGTTGCTGAGCCTTCTTGTTGCGTATGTGCTTCTCAACAACTACCTGCAAGTTGTGAGGCTACGGTGAGACTCGTCGAAGATTGCGGAAGAGATAGAACTGAAGATAAGGGGAGGCCGTGGACAGAAGGGTCCTTCCCTAGGAGAGGTGTTACAAGACCATGACTGAACTTGCGGTTGTCACTGGAGCGAACTCGGGGATTGGCTTGGCTACAGCGCTGAGCTTGGCCCATGCGGGTTACCGGGTGTTTGCCGGAGCCCGGCGTGTTGAGGGCCTCGAGGCAATCACCCATGCCGCCGCAGATGCTGGCCTGTCGGACACTGCGGGCCAGGCCGGAATTGTTGCGGTGATGATCGACGTCACTGATGACACTTCGGTGAGCCAGGCATTCGAGCAGATTCTTACTGAAGGGGCAGTGGCTGTTTTAGTAAACAACGCTGGCATTACTGGTGCTGGCAGCATCGAAGAAACCCCTGTGAATGACTACCAAGCAATGTTCGACACCAACGTGCTTGGGGTAATTCGCTGCACGCAGCAGGTGCTTCCCGGCATGCGACAGGCCCAGGCCGGCAGCATCGTGAACATCTCATCCTCCTCGGCTGTTCTTTCGCCACCACTCATGGGCCCCTACGCATCAACCAAGCGGGCCGTGGAGTCACTCAGCGAGTCCCTACAGTCCGAGGTTGCACCGTTTGGGATCAACGTGATTCTGGTGCAGGCCGGCACGATCCTTACCCCGATCTGGGGCAAATCTGAACCACCACCCGAAGACACCGCCTACCCGCAGGCACGCAGCTTTTTACTTGAGGTACTCACTCATAACCTCATGACCAGTGGGGTTCCGCCAGAGGCAGTTGCAGAGACGATCCTGAGTGCGGTCCAGGCCGAGCGGCCGGCGCTTCGCCACCTTGTGGGAGATGCCACCGTTCTTGCCGGCATGCGCGAACGCCACTCTGATGATGAACTCATGGGCGTGTTCTCACTTTCCGGTGAAGAGTTCCGCGTTCGCTACAGCGAACTCAGCGGAATCAACTACTGGAGCTAGGCAGACTGGGCAGAATGGGCCGATACCGGCCCTTGGCATCTTGCTCGATACGTGCCATCGCGACTTCGGCGTCGTGGGTAAACACCACCGCTACGTTGCGCTCAACCATGTCGGCCAAGAACGGCAGCTTTTCTTCCATAACGAGTTCTGGAAAACGGTCATACCCCATCGTGATCGGAAGGTGCACCCACGGCCGGCCAGCAACCAAGTCTGAGGCATAAACAACAGGGCCGTCAGGACCGTCGACCTCAGTCATCAGCAGCCCAGGTGTGTGACCATCAGAATGATGAAACCGATACCCGGAACCGAGCGTGACCGAGGAGTCGCCCTCGATCAGCTCGAGCCTGCCGGTTGCTTCTATCAGCGGCTGTAGCTCTGGAATAAACGAGCCGGCATCGCGAGCCGTGGGGTTGCATGCACGGTCCCATGCCTTTTGGCTGACCACATAGCTGGCATTGGCAAACACCAGCTTGGGTGAAGATCCCTCTTCCCAAGCGGCAAGCAGTCCCCCTGCATGATCAAAGTGCAGGTGCGAAAGCACCACAACATCAATCTCTGCAGGACTAACGCCTAGGGCTGCCAAGTTTTCGATCAGCATGTGGCGGTCTTCGGTCACCCCGAACCGCTCCCGCATCTCGGGTGCAAAAAACGCACCGATTCCAGCCTCAAGTAATACCCTCCGTCCTGAGTCTTCTTGAATGAGCAGCGTGCGCGTGGCTAACGGAATGCGGTTCAACTCATCGGGCTGAATCCAGCGCTGCCAAAGCGCCCGCGGCGCGTTCCCAAACATTGCTCCGCCATCGAGGCGCTGAAAATTCCCAAGGACTGGAGTCAGAGTTGCCATGGGCACAGTCTAAATATGAAGGGAGATAAATAGGACCCACATGCGAGCACTCAATAGGGTTGGGCTGTGCAACAGGTCCCTGCAGGTCTCCAGTCCGCTATTCAGACGCTCCTTCGAGAACGGCAGATCTTTGGCTTAGCCGTGTGCGGGTTTGATCTCAAGGGTGTTCGCTTTGCAGGGGGATTTGGCTACGCAGACTTGGACCGCGGCGAACGAGTCACCGAAGACACCATCTTTCGCGTGGGCTCCATCTCAAAGCTGCTCACGACTGCGTTCGTTCTCAAGTTGGCTGACT
>WLLG01000338.1 GCA_009700815.1 Actinomycetota bacterium | reverse complement strand
GGTGCTGCTTGTTGGATCCGCTCGCTACGAAGCAGAGTGGACTCTCAGGATGCGTGAACGATACAGCTTGGCTCAAATGACCAAGCTAGGGGTCAGCGGTTAGAGTTATTGCAGCCCAGAAACTGCTACAAAAATCAAACAAATCCAGTCCTACTGGAAGCTCAAGTACACCCGAATCTCTTCCTCATGTCTCGACCACTCTCGCTGCTCCTGCGATTCACTGCTATCACCCTGGTGGGTGCTTGTGTCTTTGCATTGATCGCGTCTTTTCTGATCCCGGAGATGGCCAATATCTCTGGGGCAGGTTCCTATAACGAGGGGACCCAGATTGCGCTTCCCGATCTGCTGCAGGGCAGTGTCATTACTGATATGAACGGACAGCCCTCGGGAAGCTTGGTAGGTAGCGAAAACCGCGTGATTATCCCCCTGAGTCAGGTATCCACGCAGATGCAACAGGCTGTGCTGGCCGTTGAGGATTCTGACTTCTATGTTCACCATGGGGTGAGCGCAAAGTCAGTGCTGCGTGCAGTTCGCGCCAATAGCGCCGCTGGTGGTGTATCCCAAGGTGGCTCCACCATTACGCAGCAGTTGGTCAAGCTGTCGCTCGTGGGTAACGAACAGTCGATGAAGCGCAAGGTGAAAGAGGCCAGCCTTGCACTTCAGTTGGAGCAGCAGTTCTGCAAAGACCGGCCTCGTCGTGACTGTAAGGATGAGATCCTTGAGCGGTACCTCAACACGGTCTATCTGGGCCGGGGGGCATATGGGGTTGAGGCTGCAGCACAGATGTACTTTGGAAAGTCTGCAGCAGAACTTGATTGGGGCGACGCTGCAGTTCTTACTTCGCTGATTCGAAACCCCACGGGCTACGACCCCATCAGATTTCCCGAGGTGGCGGCTCGGCGACGGCAGGTGGTCCTGGGCCGCATGGCCGATGTTGGTGCAATAACCGAGCAAGAGTCCGTCCTGCTAGCGGAGACTCCGCTGCCGACCGAGATTGTGAAAGGTAGCTCCTCGGCAACTGCTCAGGACCTGACCTATTTTGAGCGCAAGGTCAGAGACGAGTTGCTGCGAGCCGAGTGGCTAGCCCCGACTGAGGCGCTTCGACGTGAACGAATCTTCAACGGCGGCTTGGTGATTACCTCCACGCTTGATCCTCGGGCGCAGTTGCTCGCAGAGGCCGCCTCGGCCTCGAACCCAATCAAGAAGGCAAACCCCGAAACGGTTGCAGCTGTGGCCGTGGTTGAGCCTTCTTCTGGGTCAGTGCGCGCAGTGGTAGGGCAGACTGACTTGCCGGGCCAAGGGTTGGTAGAGATTGCAACCCCACAGGTGGGACGAAGCCCAGGATCATCGTTCAAGGCCTTCACGCTTCTCGCCGCACTAGAGGCTGGCTACTCGATTCGTGACTCGATTCTGGCCGCTCCGGCACCACAAAAGCTGTACAAGGGATGGGGGATCAAGGACTCCACCTGGCCCTCTGGATGCAAGGGGGGAACAATCGAATTAGCAAAGGCGACCTCCTCTTCGAATAACTGCGCGTTTGCTCGCCTGCAGGCGGCTGTCGGCGGCGCAAAAGTGGTTGATGTTGCTCGACGGTTAGGCATAGACACCCTGACGGATGAGTCTGCTGAGTACCCTTCCCTGACTCTTGGGGGCACCACGGTTCGGCCCTTGGAAATGGCCGCCGCCTACGCCGCTATTGCCAACGATGGCGTCTATAACCCCGCTCATTTCGTAACGAAAGTCACGGATCAGGCCGAAGCGGTGCTGTTCGAATACGTGCCAGCCACCGAGCAGGCTATTTCGATTGACGTTGCTCGGCAGGCAACCGTTGCATTGCAAGGGGTCGTGACGGGTGGAACCTACAAGGGTGGTTCGCTACCGAACCGTCAGCCAGCGGCGGGCAAGACTGGTACCAACGAGGCTGCAGGTGGTGAGAACACAGACGTCTGGTTCGTTGGGTTTACCCCGCAGATTGCAACCGCAGTCTGGATCGGAAACCCTGCTGGGCAAACCGAGATGAAGGGCGGCAGGGTTCAGGGCGGCACGGTGGCCGGAAAGGTCTGGCACACGTTCATGGCTCCATATCTGCAGGGAAAAACTGTGCAGCAGTTTGCAACCCCCGGAAGGATCAAGACCACCCGAAAGGTGATTCCAGATCCTTGGACAAAATCTAGTTCGTCTGCTGAGAAGTCAGGAGCGACGAGCACAACCAAGACGACTATTGCGGGTTCTTCAACTTCGAAACGCCCAGCCACCACTGCCCCTGCAGGAACGACAGCGCCAACTACTGCGGCACCTGCACCAGCCCCGGAACCAGCCCCGACTCCCGAGCCCCCGCCTGAGCCAGCGCCCTGAGGGTTCACGTCGCCACTTGGTTGCTGCGACAGCTCCACCCGACGGGCCAGCAAACACCCGGTAGGGTGGACACGTGGAATCGCTTGAGGATCTACTCGGTGTGCAAATGCTAGATACGCGGATCGATCAGATCCGCCATCAGAAAAAGACTCTTCCTCAGCGGCAAGAAGTAATTGACCAAACGGCCGCGCTCGGCAAGGCCACAGCCGCAACAGAGGAGTGCGCTGCACGACTGAAAGCTCTGCGCCGCAGCCAAAAAGAGGCTGAAGATCACGCGTCGATCCTTGAGGACAAAGCAACCGAGGTCAACGGAGTCTTGTACGACGGTTCGGTGAGTTCGCATAAAGAACTCGAGTCACTGCAGCAAGAACATCAGCAACTCAAGCAGCATCAGGGCCAGTATGAGGATCAGGCCTTGGAGTTCATGGAACTCGCTGAGCCAGTAGAAGCAGAACTCGAGTTGCTCCATGTTGCGGCTCAAGCGCTGAATGAAAGCATTGCTGACTTGGAGGCCCAAATTACAGTTGCCCTCGCTGAGTTGGATGTGCAACTTGATGAGCAAGTACGTGAGCGCGAGGCGGCGCAGTCTGGCATTCCCGCCGACCTTCTCAGCTTGTACGAGGGTCTGCGCGCTCAGCAGGGCGGAATTGCCGTGGCTCGTCTTGCGGGCGCACGATGTGAGGGTTGCCACCTAGAGATTCCCTCTGGCGAACTCGATGCAATTCGCAAAGCGCCAGCGGATCAGCCGGTGACTTGCCCAGAGTGCACCCGACTGCTCGTTCGCTAAGAGTCACTCACCGTGTTGATCTGGTTTGCCGTATTGAGCGTGGTGATTACTTGGGCTGTGTTTCAGAGCCCAGCTCTGGACTATCGCCTCGTTGCGCTCGGTGCAGTACTCCCTGC
>WLLG01000337.1 GCA_009700815.1 Actinomycetota bacterium | reverse complement strand
GTTCGTGGTTGCATTCGTGCCGAAGGGCACCGAGCCCAAGCTGCCGCCTTCGTTAGTGTCGCTACAGAACACAAGCCACACACCTGCTACACCGACCACTGCTACTCCTGCAGAGGCCACCACGACCACCATCGCAGAGGGCGGCTCTGGCACGGTAGAGGAATCGACTACCACGACTGTGGCTGGCGGCTAGAGGGAACCATGTTGGCCGTTGTTTTGGTTGGAGGATTCGGAACCCGCCTCCGCCCGCTTACCTTGACCAAACCAAAGCAGATGTTGCCCGTGGGTTCGGTGACGATGCTTGAGCGCGTGGTAGATAAACTCGCAGCGGCTGGAGTCACCCAGGTGGTTCTGTCACTCGGGTATCAGCCGGATGCCTTCATTGAAGAGTTCCCCGATGGAACCTGCGCCGGGGTCAGCATGCACTACGCAGTCGAACCGGAACCTCTCGACACTGCAGGTGCGATTCGATTCGCCGCAGCACATGCCGGAATCACCGAGCGCTTCTTTGCTATCAATGGCGATGTGTTGACGGACCTAGATCTGGCCGCACTTTGGAAGGCGCATGATGCCTTTGGTGGCCAAGCAACGCTGGCGCTGACTCCCGTTGAGGATCCTTCGCGCTACGGCGTCGTGCCGATCGATCAGGACGGTCGGGTTGAGGCCTTTATCGAAAAGCCTGCAGCGGGCACCGCTCCAAGTAACTGGATCAACGCGGGCACCTATGTCCTTGAACCCGCAGTCCTAGACCGCATACCTGACGGCAGCCGAGTCTCCATCGAACGTGAAACCTTTCCCGCAATCGTGGCTGACCGTGCCCTCTTTGGGATGCATTCGGATGCCTATTGGATTGATGCAGGAACCCCCGAGGCTTATCTGCAAGCTCACCTTGACCTGATTGACGGAGTTCGTGGCGAGCCCGAAGCTTCTCAATCACCCTTAGCTACCGTGCATGCGGACGCAGTAGTGACCCGATCTGTTCTAGGACCCGGCGTGAACATAGAAGCCGGTGCACAGGTAGTGGATTCAGTGGTGATGAGAAATTCTCGAGTAGGTGCAGGTGCACAGATTTCTCGGTCGATTCTGGGCGGCGGTTCTTCCGTCGGAGAAGCCGCCCGCCTGAGCGACCTGACCATTGTTGGTTTTTCTCAAGCCGTTGCGGCTGGAACCGAGTCGGTGGGCCAGCGATTCCCGTCGGCAGAGAATTGGTGAGTTTCTCAACAACTAGGGGCACGCAATGAAAGCATTGGTAACGGGTGGAGCTGGATTTATTGGCTCCAACTTGGTGGACCGACTGTTAGCCGAGGGCCACAGCGTAGAGGTCGTGGACAATCTCTCTACTGGCAAGCTGGCCAACCTGTCCGAAGCGCGTTCGAATCGCGACCACGATTTTTCCTTTCATCAGATTGACATATGCGACCCATCAGTTGCCGAGGTGATCGAGCGCAGCAAACCCGAGGTTGTGTTTCATCTCGCCGCCCAAATCGATGTTCGAGTCTCGGTGCTTGATCCAAGTCTTGATGCCCGAGTCAATATTTTGGGCTCGCTGAACGTGATCGAGGGTGCCCGCCATGCAGGCACTCGGAAGGTGGTCTTTGCTTCATCAGGAGGGACGATCTACGGGGTGGTTGATCCCGAGGACTTGCCTGTTGCCGAGGGCCATAGCCAACACCCGGTCGCCCCCTATGGCGTATCGAAAAAGGTCGTCACAGATTATCTGTATGCATTTCGGGAGCTGCACCAGATGGAGTACACCTCGCTGGCGCTCGCAAATGTGTATGGCCCTCGCCAAGATCCACACGGTGAGGCCGGAGTGGTAGCCATCTTCGCAGGACGGCTCCTGTCGGGCGAGAGTTGCACCATATTTGGCGATGGCTCACAGACTCGCGACTATGTCTACGTGGATGACGTCGTGGATGCCTTTGTTCGAGCCGCCGAGCGCGGGAGTGGACTGCTCTGCAACATCGGGACTGGAATCGAAACCTCGGTGACTGCGCTCTATGAGGCGATGGCGGTCAACGCTGGCGTTGCTACCGATGCTGTGCTGGCACCCGCACGGGACGGCGAACTCCAACGTTCGTGTCTTGATGCCACCCGAGCCAAGATGCACCTTGGATGGGAGCCGTTTACGGACCTCTCCACGGGGACTGCTGAAGTGCTCGACTTTTTTAGGGCCCAATAGGGGCCAGATCACAACAGATTGCAGTCCTAAGCCCCCCGATCTGAGAGCGAGAAATGATGGAACGTTTTGCCAACAAGGTGGTGCTCATCACGGGTGCTGCGTCCGGAATTGGGCGGGCAACTGCCGAACGCTTAGCTCTCGAGGGGGCAACGCTGGCCCTGGTCGATATGAATTCGGATGGGCTCGATCAGACTGTGCAGACCTGTCGAGGCAGCGGAGCGGAAGTGCTTTCGCTAGTTGGTGACATCTCCTCAGAGCCTTCTGTGGCAGAGATCATTGAGTCCACCGTGAACGAGTTTGGGCGGATCGATGTGCTGTGCAATATCGCTGGCATCTTGCAGTTCAAGGACTTCCGACTCACCACATTGGATGACTGGAACAAGATTATTGGCGTCAACCTGACGGGTACGTTCTTGATGTGTAGGGATGCACTTCCCCACCTGCTCGAGTCTCAGGGGAACATCGTCAACATGTCCTCAACAGCAAGCCTGGGCGGTCACCCTTGGACTGGTCCTTACTCTGCGTCCAAGGGCGGGATTCAAGCTATGTCACTGGGAATTGCGGTTGAATTCGGAAAGATGGGCGTGCGCTGCAATTGCGTAGCACCGGGGTCAATCCTTACTCCGATACAGGATGCATTCGAACTACCAGAGGGTGCTGATCCGAAACTGCTTCACCGCATCATGCCGTTAGACAAGATGCGAGGCCCCGAACAGATTGCATCGGCCGTGGCGTACCTTGGTTCTGAGGACGCTGCCCATGTCAACGGTACGGTTCTGAAGGTGGACGGAGGAACCCTCGCATGAGATTCTCTCTAGCGTTGCCGATGCTGCCGCCACATCATTTTATTCCGCTAGCTCAAGCCGCCGAGGCTGCAGGGTACGGCTCGATTGCAGTACCGGAGTCGGTGTTCTATCCCGAGGAAGTCTCGGCGAAGTACCCCTACAGCAGTGATGGTGGAAGGTTCTGGGCGGCAGAGACACCGTTCTTAGATCCCTTTGTTGCAATCCCTGCCATGGCAGCAGTTACGGAGCGTATTTCCTTCTTCACTAATGTCCTGAAACTCGGAATACGAGACCCATTGC
>WLLG01000336.1 GCA_009700815.1 Actinomycetota bacterium | reverse complement strand
TCAAGGGTGGCCGCTGCGAAGCCTGTTCTGGAGACGGAACAATCAAGATCGAGATGCACTTCCTGCCAGATATTTACGTGCCCTGCGAGGTCTGCGGCGGTGCTCGCTATAACCGAGACACCCTCGAGGTGACCTTTAAGGGGCTAAACATCTCCGAGGTGCTCAACCTGCCTTGTGAAGAAGCTTTGGCGTTTTTCTCGAATCAGCCCACCATTGCTCGGCATATGCGCACCTTGGTGGATGTGGGCCTTGGTTACGTGCGGCTCGGCCAGCCCGCTACCACCCTGTCTGGCGGTGAGGCACAGCGGGTCAAGCTGGCCTCGGAGCTTGCAAAGCGCTCAACCGGTCACACGATCTACCTGCTCGATGAGCCAACCACCGGCCTGCACTTTGAAGATATCCGCAAGCTGCTGACGGTGTTGTCTCGGCTCGTTGATCAAGGCAATACCGTTCTTGTGATTGAGCACAATCTGGATGTGATCAAGACTGCAGACTGGGTCATTGACCTTGGGCCAGAAGGTGGTCGCGGTGGGGGATCAGTGGTGGCCGAAGGAACCCCTGAAACCATCGCTGCAGCAAAGCACAGCTATACCGGCCACTTTCTTGCGCCACTGCTCGCTGGCGAACTCAGGTGATTTCGAGCATGCGCTCAAGGGCAACCCGAGCCCAGTGTGCATCCTCTGGGTTCACCGTGATTCTGTTTCGCACCGTTCCTGCAACCAAGCTCTCCAGGGTCCAAGCGAGGTGAGGGGCGTCAATGCGGAACATTGTTGAGCAGGGGCACACCAGCGGGTCGAGCGAGATGACTGTCTTATCTGGTGTTTCGTTATTGAGCCGCTGCACCAGATGGATCTCGGTTCCGACTCCAATGACTGATCCCGGGGGAGCGGCCTCGATGGCTCGGATAATAAAGTCCGTTGACCCAACCTGATCGGCAAGTTCGCAGGCCTCATGTGAGCACTCGGGGTGCATCACCACGATGCCCTCGGGGTACTGCGCACGAAAGGCCTGAATATGTTCCGGCTGAAAGCGCTGATGTACGGAGCAGTGCCCCTTCCATAACAAAAAGGTGCGGTCTTTCAGCTCCGCCTCTTCTAGGCCGCCGAACTCTTTGCGGGGGTTCCACACGGCCATATCTGAATCGTCGAAGCCCATCTGAAAGCCAGTGTTTCTGCCTAGGTGCTGATCGGGAAAGAACAGAACCTGCTTGCCCTGGGGGCCGTCCTCGCGGTGTAAAGCCCAGTCGAGTACGGCGCGTGCATTGGTCGAGGTGCAGACAGCCCCGCCTTGCTTGCCCACAAAAGCCTTTAGGTTTGCTGCCGAGTTCATATAAGTAATCGGTACAACCCGCTCAATGTCGGTGACCTCTGCGAGTGACTCCCAAGCCTCTTCCACTGAGTCAATATCTGCCATATCGGCCATCGAACAGCCGGCGTTCAAATCGGGAAGGACAACCTGTTGGTGGTCTCCGGTCAAAATATCGGCGGCCTCGGCCATGAAATGCACCCCACAAAACACGATGAACTCGGCCTCGGGGTGTTCCTGGGCCAGTACCGAGAGCCGAAATGAGTCTCCTCGTGCATCCGCCCAGCGCATGACTTCATCTCGCTGATAGTGATGCCCCAGAATAAACACCCGCTCGCCAAGAGTTGCCTTGGCACTCGCAATGCGTTCAGCCAATTCTTCTTGCGTAGCTTGTAGATACTGCTCTGGTAGTTGAACTTGAAGTCTGAGCATTCTGGTGACCTCCCATATGTACTGATTCGCACCCGTACACGATGAAGACTTTCGAGAATCATCCAGTGGGGACAGCCTGGTCGCCACGCCTCTGGTAAGTCGGTCTCGAAATTTTGATGGTGCCGGAGACCAGGCCGACAATGAGAGCTTACTTGGTTCTGGGCCGGCGGGTGCAGCGGTTTTCGCAATCAGGCAGAAGATTCCCGAGCGCTGGCATAGTTTCCTCAGCGCTGCAGTAGTTTCCGCAACACAGCAGTACTGTACGAGCAATGGACCGACCAGAGCCGGGGACGATTCCCGATACCCCCGGCAGTTATCAGTTCAAAGACCCCGAGGGTCGGATCATCTATGTCGGCAAAGCCAAGTCGCTACGGCAACGGCTTTCGAATTACTTCCAGAATCCTCGCAGTCTGCATCCTCGCACAGCTCAAATGGTGGCCACCGCAGAGACCGTCGAGTGGATCCAGGTGCGCAATGAGGTCGAGGCTCTCATGCTGGAGTACTCGCTCATCAAGCAGCATCGCCCTCGGTTCAACGTGCGACTGGTGGATGACAAAAGCTATCCCTTCTTGGCCGTGACCTTTGGCGATGAATGGCCGCGAGCAACGGTGACTCGTGGCATGCGAAAGAAGGGCTCGCGCTACTTCGGCCCGTATGCGCATGCCTATGCAATTCGTGAGACCTTGGACGAACTGCTTCGGACCTTTCCCATCAGGACTTGTTCTGATCACAAGCTCCGACATCATCAGCGTGTGGGCAAGCCGTGTTTGTTGTTTCACATTGAGAAATGCTCTGGTCCCTGTGTAGACAAGATCACCCCGCAGGCCTACTCCGGCTTAGTCACCGAGTTCATGGAATTCCTAGAGGGTGATGTTGAGCCGGTATTGCAGCGCCTGGAAACCGAAATGGCTGCTGCTGCCGCTGCGATGGAGTTTGAGCAAGCTGCGCGTACCCGTGATCGTCTCGCTGCTGTGCGGCGAGCAGTTGAGCGACAACAGATGGTTGGCGACACCACCGAAGATGTCGACATCATCGGGGTTCATGAGGATGATCTCGAGGCTGCTGCGCAGATATTTTTTGTGCGGCGGGGGAGAGTGGTGGGCCGACTCGGCTTCATTCTGGACAAAGTGATGGACTTGGATCCTGCTCAGACCATGGCGGCAGTGCTGGAGCAGGTTTATGGCGATCCCCCGGCCGTTGGATACCCAAAGTCTGTGTTGGTGCCGACCATTCCCGAGGACCCTTCCATGTATGAGGAATGGTTGACAGCGCAGCGTGGCAGCAGGGTTGAGATTCGCATTCCGCAGCGTGGCACCAAGCGTGAGCTTGCAGAAACAGTGACGAAGAATGCAGTGGACGCCTTTCAGCGGCATCGACTCAAGCGGGCAGCCGATCACAACAGCAGGGCCAAAGCTCTCAATGACCTTGAGCAGTACTTGTCGCTGCCAGTAGCTCCACTGCGTATCGAGTGTTACGACATGAGCCACTTGCAGGGAACTGATTATGTGGGATCGATGGTGGTTCTCGAGGATGGCCT
>WLLG01000335.1 GCA_009700815.1 Actinomycetota bacterium | reverse complement strand
GCCCATCACTTCTGCCATGGGGTTCGTCGCTCCCCGTTCACTCTTGGGCTGCTCTTCTTCCCACTGGCCGTAGCTTTGGGCGGCGGAAAAAAAGTACGTGGGCGGAGTCGGTATATTTGCAAATCCCTCTGCTACTGCCACATCCAGGTTGCGGTAGACCTTGGATGAGTCGAGTACTGCGGCGGCAAACGCGGTCACGGTGGCGCGCTCAATGGTGACCACCCCTTTCGAAGTCGTCTGGCCGATGTACTGTGCGAAGTCGATCTCTGTCATGGCTTCTGACTCCCCCTGTATGCAGCTTTGCTACGGTGTCGATCTAACTGACGTGAATGTCAGTTAGAGCCATCATCTAATCACATTGCCGGGATGTAGCGGCACCTAAAACACGAACCGCAGATCTGCTGCGAAAAAAGGGGAATCACTATGGGCATCGTTTCAGGCAAGATCGCCATTGTTACTGGGGCTGGTCGAGGGGTTGGCCGAGGTGAAGCCATGGAACTTGCGGCCCAAGGAGCAAGGGTCATTTGTAACGACCTTGGTTCGAGTTCGAAAGGTGAAGGCGCTGACGCTGCCCCAGTAGATACAACTGTGCAACTCATCAAAGATCGTGGTGGAGAGGCAATTGCGAATTATGAGGATGTGTCCTCTTGGGAGGGTTCAGAGCGAATTGTTGCTCAAGCGATCGACACCTGGGGAGCGCTCGACATTGTGGTGAACAACGCTGGGATCCTGCGTGACCTGACCATTGTGCGAATGGGAGAAGAGGACTGGGACAAGGTCATAGCAGTGCACTTGAAAGGCACGTTCAATATGACTCACCATGCCTGTGTCTACTGGTCGAATGAATCAAAGGCGGGTCGGGTTCGCAAAGCATCAATTGTCAATACCGTTTCCTCTGCTGGCCTGCAAGGTAACCCCGGCCAGGCGAACTACGGAGCAGCCAAGGCAGGTATTGCTGCTCTTACGGTCATCACTGCTCTCGAGGGCGAGCGCTATGGCGTTCGCGCCAACGCCATAGCCCCCGGTGGGGCAACCCGAATCGTCAACGATGCCATGCCACAGATTCCCGTTCGTGAGGCAAATGAGGTTGCAGATGGTGAGTTCGAGCGACTCAACCCAGGCAACTCAGCCCCTATGGCTGTCTGGTTGGCCTCGGATGAGTCACTCCTCATCTCAGGGCAAGTGTTCCGCGCCGTTGGGGCCGATGTCACGCACTACCACGGCTGGTCGCTGGGAGCTACTGCCTCGAACAACGTCAAGGGTGAGCCACAGAAATGGGACCCAGAACGTATGAGCAGTGCACTCTCAAAGAGCCTGTTCGGCCTTCGTCCCGGTGGTTTGCAGATCCCGAGCAAGGCCTAAGCAGGTGTCCTCGCTTCAATCCCAAGAGTTCGAGACCCTTCTCTACGAGGAGCAAGATGGTGTTGCCACCGTCACGCTCAATCGTCCCGAAGTTGCAAATGCTTTCGATTCGAGGATGCAGCGTGAGCTTCGCCACCTGTGGCGGTCGCTTCGCCACCATGACGATGTTCGCTGCATCGTCCTGACCGCAGCGGGGGATCGCGCATTCTGCACTGGAATCGATCGCACTGAACAGATGGGTAGCGAGTCAGAGCGCGACTCGGAAGTACACATTGGCTCGCGAAGCACGCCGTTCCATTTTGACGACCCCGGGGAGTGGATCGGCCCAAAAGCCAACGACTTGTGGAAACCCGTCATCGCTGCAGTCAACGGGATGGCCTGCGGCGGGGCGTTTTACCTGCTTGGCGAAGTGGAATTTATCCTTGCCGCCGAACACGCAACCTTTTTTGACCCACACGTGACCTACGGCATGTGCGCAACTTTCGAACCCATTCAGATGTTGCAGAAGATGCCGTTCGGAGAGGTCATGCGGATGTCCCTCATGGGGAATCACGAGCGGCTCTCTGCAGAGCGTGCACACCAGATCGGTCTGGTCTCTGAAGTTGTGCCAGCTGATGAGCTAGCAGCGGCAGCCGCACACTGTGCACAGGTAATTGCCTCGGCCCCTGCGCTAGCCGTACAAGGAACCGTGCGGTCGATCTGGGCTGGCCAAGAACTCAGCAGAAGCCAAGCGCTCGGCTCCGGATACTCATTTATTGGCTTGGGGACAAGCCAGGAATCCATCAAAGAAGGTCAAGAATTCTTTGCATCGGGACAACGCATCGAGTGGCGATTGCGGTGATTGTCCGGGCAACCTCAGGCGGGAACGCCTGCAAAGAATCCGCGGTGAATCACAGTGGCAGCCGTGTCGAGAACGAGACCCTCATCACCCAAGTCTTGGTTCACAATCAGCGAGGTGAATCGTTCCATCATCGAGACCAAAGCGACCACCCTCAGCAGACCATCCTCGGGGTGCGAGCGAGACATGCGCTCGGTCAGCGATTCTGCAATCGAAGCAAACGAGTCCAGCCCCAGTTGGGTGAGCTCGGGATTATTAAATTGGTTCTCAACCCAGGCGCGCACCACAACCCCATAGGAGCGGTAGATACTCACAAACTCGGTCAGCCATTCGCGCAACGCTTGCCGACCGGCAGCATCGGCGGAGATGTCTCCAAGGGCTTTGGTCATTGCGCCGAGCTCATCTGCGCAGCCTCTAGCCAACTCGAGGACCAAGGCCTCTTTGTTCGCAAAGTACAAATAAAAGCTGCCATGCGAGACCTGAGCAACAGAAACCACATCGTCTACTCGTGCAGCGTGATATCCGCGTTCGGCCAGTACTTGCATACCTGCCTGAAGCAGTTTGGTGCGAGTTGCGGCGCCTTGTTGACGCTGAGGTGGTTGCGTAGTTGCCATAAGGGATTCCTGTGCTTGCCACTACCGTAAGACAAGCGGGTCGTCGGTTTGGTAAGCGTAGCTTCCAAATCGCCCCATCTGGATGGGGTATGAGTTACGAGCAACTGGACCGATGGTCAGAGGAAGCAGCCGTTGGGCTTGCGGATCGGGGCGTGGGTGAATCCTCGGTGGTCGCACTCGTGCTTCCTTCATGCCCCGAGTACACGGTGCTCTACGCGGCTTGCGCCAAACTGGGTGCAATAACTGCAGGTATTAACCACCGTCTGACGCCCCTTGAACGCGACCGCGTGGTGACGTTGGCTCAGCCCGACCTCATCCTGAGCACGGCCGATCTTCTGGATCGGCGAGAGTCTGCGGAACTCATTCAACCCTGTGGCTACGTACCTGCAGATTCTGATTTGGCAGATTCTGATTTGCCTGAGTCTGAGGAAACTGAAGCAGAGGTGCTGGCCGGGCTGCGAGTT
>WLLG01000334.1 GCA_009700815.1 Actinomycetota bacterium | reverse complement strand
TTGGTCAGGATGTCCTGATACCAGCGGGGGAAGTCTTCGGCTTGAGGTGTGAGGATCGGGGGCTTTGCCATCGCATGGAGCGTACCGTTGCTGAGCCACGCAGTGCGCTTCCCGCTTCCGCAGAGCAGTCACCCCTGCCGATACTGTGATGCGATGAACCTTCCGACACGAGCTCTGCGCACACTGGGCGCTGCATCACTTGGAGTAGGGGTCGCGGCGCTTGCCTCTGCGGTCGCAGTCCATGTTGCCGGCACAAAAATCAGAAAAACAGAGAACCCGCTGATTGATGAGTTGCTTGACATTCACACAACGGTGAAGCACCACCATGTACCAACTCGGGATGGAGCCTCGATACACGTGGTGGAGCGAATTGGGCTTCCAGTTCCACAGCACACGGATGCATATACCCCTCCTGCAGCCAATGAGTCCACAACGCTGGCCCAACCTGTTGTGCTACTGCACGGGGTGACCTTGCAATGGTGGGTATGGGGAGCGCAGTTCAACAAACTTGGCCCCCAACATCGTGTCCTGGCTTGGGACATGCGCGGGCATGGGGAGTCAACCGTCGGCAGCGAGGGCATGACTATGGAAGCCATTGCACATGACCTTGCAGAACTGCTTGAGCACTTTGATCTCAACGACGCGATTGTTGTGGGTCATTCCATGGGAGGCATGGCGCTCGGCGCATTCTGCGCGGACCACCTTGATGCAGCCCATAAGCGAGTCGCTGGACTCATGTTTCTTGCCAGTAGCGCCGCCACCATGGCAATCCCTGCGCTGACCGGGGGTGCGGTCGGAATCTTGCAGTTGCTCGCCTCGACCAAGCTCGATTTGCGGCAACCGGACCCCCAACGCTTATGGCGAAACAACAACTTGTCTGTTGTGCTCGTGCGCTGGGCATTCGGCAGGCACCCCACGGCCAAAGCAGTCGAGCAAGTTCGCCTCATGCTTGCGGACTCAAATCCGGCCATTGCTCAAGATGCCGGGCGTGCAATCGCCGCACATGATGTGGTCGCTGATCTGCAGCATGTGCGAATCCCCACACTGGTTGTGGTCGGAGACCTTGATCGACTCACTCCCCCAGCGCACGCAGAAATTCTTCTTGCAGCAATTCCAGACTCACAGTTGCGACTACTCCCCGATATTGGACATCAGGTCATGCAGGAAGATCCCGATGCCTTGCATCGCTTGATCGAAGAACTCGCAGCCTTGCCTGCAAGCCAAAAGACCTTGTAGCAGGCCAAGCCGATCTACACCGGCCCGAAGCTGGGCGCTCGGTTCGTTAGCTCTCGAATTTCTTGTGGATCAGGTCCACTCGCTGCTCGCTGGCGTTGGCATCATCGCCCTGCTCCTCTAACAGCGCTGCGCGATCTTTCTCGGCCTCGCGCCGAGCCTTTTCGGTATCGACACGCGCTAGCGCTGCCTCGGCTCCGTGTTCAGCAATGAACTCTGCCCACTCGACAAGGGTGTCGACCATCTCGTCCTCGGGTACCACTGCAACGTTGATCCCTTTCACGAACAGGTGACCCCGGTGCCGGCCTGCAGCTATCCCAATATCGGCATCACGAGCCTCACCCGGTCCGTTGACCACACAGCCCATAACAGCAACCTGCAGCGGTAGTTCCTTGCCGGCAAAGGCCAACTGCGCAGCTTCTGCCACCGCAATCACATCAATCTCGGCGCGACCACAACTTGGGCATGCGATCAGGTCCACATTCTTACGCTCACGTAGTCCGTAGGATTCCAGCAACAGCCTGCCCGCTTTGGCCTCTTCAACTGGATCAGCGGTCAGGGAGTAACGGATTGTGTCGCCAATCCCTTCTGCAAGAAGTGTGGCTATGCCTGCGGTTGCCTTGATGTAACCGCCGGGCAATGGTCCGGCCTCGGTGACTCCAAGATGCAACGGGTGATCCGTCGCCTCAGCCAACTGCCGATACGCCTCAATCATCAACGGGACGTTTGATGCCTTGACCGAGATTTTAATGAGGTCGAAACCCACCTCATCGAAGTACGCAATCTCGGTCATTGCAGACTCGACCATTGCCTCGGGAGTGACTGTTCCGCCATATTTCTCATACAGCGCCGGGTCCAAGGAGCCGCCGTTGACACCGATGCGAATTGGCACGTTTCGGTCACGAGCCTCTGCTGCGACAGCCTTGATGTGCTCTGGCTTTCTGATGTTTCCCGGGTTGAGACGGAGTCCCTGAACTCCAGCCTCTAATGCAGCTAGGGCCATTTTGTATTGATGATGAATGTCCGCAATGACGGGAATTGGGCTACGGGGCACGATCCGAGCAAGTCCTTCGGCTGCTGCGATGTCATTGCACGTGCAGCGAACGATGTCACAGCCCGATGCCGCAAGTGCATAAATCTGCTGCAGCGTCGCATCGACATCAGCAGTCTTGGTGGTAGTCATGGATTGCACGGTGATCGGTGCGCCGTCGCCAACGGGAACCTGACCAACTGTTATTCGCCGAGTTGAGCGCCGGGGGAAAGTCACTGCTCCTGCATCCATCCCACCAAGTTAGCGTTCGCCCAACTCCTCCGGCAGACACCAGCTAAGTCAAAATCACTGAGCTACATGCTGACACCCTTGGTGATGTCTAAGAACATGGCCAGAATGCCCACCACGGCCAGCACTGAAATGACCACATAGGCAACCGGTGCCATGCGAGACACATCTGCTAGATAGCGCTGATCAGTCCGCTTGCGCTTTTCTTGAAAGCGTTCGTACAAAGCAATGACTACGTGACCGCCGTCAAAGGGAAGAAGAGGGATCAGGTTGAAGATGCCGATGAAGATGTTCAGAAGTGCCAGAAACTGAATCAGGTTAGAGATGTTCTCGGAGGACAGATCGCGTCCCAACATCGCTACTCCAATGATCGAAATAGGTCGATTTGCTGATGCTCCTGCGGGTGTGTCCTCGGCGGCAGTAGCTGTCGTTGTTGAATCCTCCGGAGCATCTCCTGTAATCGTGGAACTCACAAAGGCATAGATATTTGGCGGCCAGAAGAACTTGCCAACCCCAACGATGCTGGCCTGCGCAGTTCTAGAAAAGGTCGTGACAGTGCTCCAGGCTGCTGCGGGAACGGACTGAGTCTCGAGAACCGCTTGCTGCCCCACCCCAACGAATGCTGTTGGTTGTGTAGTTGCAACCTCGGACCCCAAATCGATAGTTGCCGTGCTGCTCACTCCGTCGGGTGATTGGGTCGTAAGAGTGAACTTGCCATCTGCCGAGTCAGCCATTGCAGACTTGACCTGCTCGAGTGAGTTCACATCAACCCC
>WLLG01000333.1 GCA_009700815.1 Actinomycetota bacterium | reverse complement strand
GCGGTCACTAGGTGAACGGTTGCAACCCAAACAATTCCGTAGGGAGCAACGATCCACATGGCTCCAAGCATGAGCGGGACCATGACGGAGTTAATTCGCACCATCACCCCTGGTCGACCAATAGCGAACAGCAGATCCCCTGTTGCATAGCCAAGCCCGACTACGCAGCCTGTTACCGAAAGAATCTGCATGGTCTGAACCGAGACTGCCGAATCGCTTCCGTACATCAACAAGATGCCATCACGAGCCAAGAGCGCTAGTCCGATTCCGACAGGAATTGAGAACAGTGCTACGAGGCGAAGCGCCTTGTAGAGCGCGTCTCGCATTGCCACTTTGCCTTCAGCGCGAATGCGCGAGTACATCGGAAACAGCACGGCCGACATCGCATTGAGCTGTGCCCCCAGAATGAACTCGGGAAGTCGAAAGGCTTGGTAATACATGGGGTACTGATCGGGGCGGCGGTTTCCAACGACGATGTAGTCGCCGTTCAAGGCGAGTACTCCGAGGAGGCGAGTGCCCGCCATGCGCCAGGCATACGCGAACAACTCCTTCACGATCACCAAATTCCAGCGAAGCCTTGGCCGGAACTGCACGACCAGCCAGGTCAGTACAAACCAGACTGAGTAACCAGCAATCATGCCGAGGATGACCGACCATGCACCCTTGCCCGCTGCAACAAGACCCAGCGTGACTCCCACGCGGGTCAAGTCGCGGGACACCTCAACGCCTGCACGGGCTTTGAAGTTCATGCTCCTCATGAACAGCGACCATGGGATGGTGGTCAGTCCCGACAAGATGACTACGACGGTGAGCGCTCGAAAGATATTTGTGTAGCCATCAAGGTGGTAATAGGCCGTGATCAGCGGAGCCACAAAAAAGGAAAAGACCGCTAGAACTGCAGTGACACCTAGGTTCGCAGTAAAAGCAACTTGTACCCGCTCGCTGATGCCCGTCTCCTGTTCATAAACAAGAGCCGCACCCATTCCTAGATCCAGAGCGTTATCGAAGTAAAACGTCACCACCATCAGGGTGACCATGACCGCATAGTCCGCCGTGCTGAGCGTTCGAGCAAGTACCGCCGCTAAAAGTAACGCCGACATATATCGGGTGAACACCCCGACGTTGGCCCAAAGAAATCCGCGAGAGGCGGTTGTCCCAATTGACTCCGGATTTGGTCCGGCATCTTGCGTCTCTTGGTCACCGAGGGCAGCCCCTTCGGCATCAACTAGTCCAGACGCCGCAAATTCGCCGATGAGGTCCGGTCGCGAGGAATCCTCACTCGCGTCAGCCGGCTGCAGCCCCCCAGAATCATCCTCAGTCATCACAGATCACGCCGTAGCCACGTGCTCACTGACGCAGCACGATAATGCCTGAAGCTCCGGAACTGAATGAGCGAAGGGTGTCCCCTGCTGCCTGTGCATCAGTCAAGGTGGTGACGCCCTCGGTCACGACCATCAACGTGGCATCGGCCAACGAGAGTACCTGCGCAGTAGGAACAGGCCCGGGAATCGTGGGACCGTTCACAATCACTACGTAGCGTCCCGCAAGTGCCTCAAGCACCCGATGGAAACTCGACCGCATCTTGAGCACATTGCGACTGGTGTCCACCCCGACCCCAAGGAATCTGACCATGCCATCTGGAGGTCGCATGGGTTCGACAACTGCAGGCACCCGAAGTTGCGATAATGGTGCAAGTGATGCCTCGGCATCGAGTTGGCCGGCCAGACACTCAGCAAGACCAGCACTGTCTGTTGCACCCAGCATCGAGGTGAGGATGCCATTGTCAAGGTCGGCATCTATCAGTGCCACTGGCTGACCAAAGCTACGAGCAACCATGCAGGCCAGAGCAAGAGCAATCTCAGCCCGATTCACGCCTTCATCTGAACCGACGAGCACCAGGCGATGCACCGGCTCGTTCAAACTCAGTCGCTCTATTGCCGACACCACACCGGCAATGGTGTCCTGCGGGTTTGCACCTCTTGCACTCAGCGGAGCCACCTTTGCCAGAATCGGCAAGTCGATGGCATCAGTCACGTCCTGAGATGACTCAACTACGGGCTGTCGAAGATTGCGGATGACAAAGAATAAGAACGGGACAAGGCCACCCAGTAACAGCCCAAAGAGTATGGCGAACCAAAGCGGGAAGGTCGAGGTCGACTGAAGTGGTCGAGCGAAAACTTCCTGAAAAATCGGACCAGTGATTCGGCTCTCTACAGGCAGGTCCTGCTGCGCACTCTCGAACACACCTGACAGCGCTGGAATCACTTGAGCACTGACCTGCTCAGACACGGCCTTGTCTGGGTTCGACACGACGACATCCATAAATGCCGACTCAGGCTTGCGACTTGCGTTGATCATGGCAGAGATCTGGTCAATGGACTGGGGTAGGTCCCCGCGACGCTTCACCTCGGCCGCTAAGCCCTTCGAGGTCAGCAGGCTTTCGAGTGCCCGCGTCAACACCTCGTTGTCATTGGGATTCGCACCTGATAGGACCAGAATCGAGCGCGAGGTTTCGAAGATTGGCGGATTGGTCAGAGCGAGAGCTGCCGCAATTGCTGCAGTCACGAGCATTGAGGCCACAACAATCAATGTCTGGACCTTGGTGAGGCGAATCGATCGACGCGTCTCGGCCACAGGCGTCGGGGCTTCTCGTTGATCGAGAGCCACAGAAGTTGTACGCATCGGCATCATCTGAGCGAAGGTCTCCTAGAGCAGTCCATGGAATAGCAAGTATCTCGCAGCTTGACCCAAAGCATACGGACTACTGCTTGAATTGCCGCACCAGCGCTTGAAACAGTTAGTTGCTGAGCATCCTCGGTAGGTTGCAGGCGGGGCTAGTTCTGCCAACGTTTGTCGAAGGTGCGACCGCTTTTGAATGCTGAACAGCGCAGCTGAGTGTGCCAATGAGGAACCTCGACGGAAGGACGTTTTGAGTCCGAGGGCTGACTGCACCTAGAGTCAACAGCGCCATGGGCTCACTTATCAAAAAGCGCCGCAAGCGCATGCGAAAGAAAAAACACAAAAAGCTTCTGAGGCGCACGCGCCATCAGCGTCGAGCTCGCGGCAAGTAACTCCTTGTCGGCTGCAGTTCTACTGCGGAGCCAACGTGTGAGCGATGACAAGGCCGGTGCCCTCATGGGCTCCTTCAACAAACCATGTCGAACCGCTGCCAGCTAATCGGGGTTGTTGTCCTGTAGCTGCACCAAGGAAATCTCGATGTTCTGCTAGTGCCGGGTAGGCATGGAGTGCGGCAGGCTCGAGGTCATTTCCGTTCTCTCCAACAGGTC
>WLLG01000332.1 GCA_009700815.1 Actinomycetota bacterium | reverse complement strand
GGCCCCGGGGGTTGCTTCTTGGGTTCCGGCAAGGGGTACATCTGCTGTTGGGTCGAATGCCACCCAGCCGGCACTGGGGAACCAAACCTCGGCCCATGCGTGAGCGTCACGCTCTCGCACGACAAACCGCCCGGTGGTTGCATCCCAATCCCCCGGCACAAAACCAGTTGCCAAGCGTGCTGGCACCCCAACTGCTCGGGCCATCACGACTAACGAGCTAGCAATCTGTTCGCACCAGCCCTCTTGGGAGACAAACAAAAACTCGTCAACGACGTCGGTTCCCTTTGGTGCGAGTGGAGCATCAAGTGAGTACTCGGTATTGGCATCCATCCAACCCTCGAGTGCTTGGACCCGTTCAAAGTCGCTCTCCGAACTAGCCGTTACGCTCTCAGCGAGTTGCCGTACTCGAGCGGTAGTTGTTGGAGGTTGAGCGAACTGCGCCAGAACTGCTTCTGCGACGCTATCTCCGCTACGGGCTGCTTGGGCGGCTGAGGGGGTCGCCGCTAACAGAGCAGCATCAGTAGCAATCTGGCGGCTCGTCACCGAATAGGTCGTTCCTTTTCCGAGCGGAGCGCCTGGCGACCACAGCGTGCCATCGGAGCGTTGTGCGATTTCTTCGGGAGTATCCACCTGAACAGCGCTGGCCGCAGAGGGAACTGCTGTGACAAAGCCAACCTCAAGTCGGAACTGTTGCAATGTCGGCTCTCCGTCTTTAGCCGCAAGGTCTTCCGGGGAGGCAATAACCCGGCCATCCTCTACGAGTCGGCCCGAGCGTGCCTCTGCGCGAGTCCAAGTAGAGCCATCCCATTTGTCAAAAGTCTCGGCGCGCCAGAATGCCGTGATAGGCGAGCGGACCGACATCACAATTTGCTCGGTGAGCCGTGGTCTGGTGGTCATATCGAGTGAATCTCTGGCAACGAGCGCATTATCGGCTCTGTTGTCTCCCTGATTGATGAGTTCTCCGGCGGATGGTCCTACGGGAAACACATTCGAGACCCGCGGACCTAGAAGCAGCGCACCGGCGAGGATGAGCGAGGCAGCGGCAACGATGAGCGCAGCCGGCACCTGACCGCGCGATGTTGCAGGCTGCGACCCAGAATGAGTAGCCGCCGTCGTAGCTGAGTCAGCTCCAGAGAACTGATCTGGCCGCAAAACCGTTGCGGCATCTACACCTGGAATGGTTCGACTCGAAGGCGCAAGCACCAAGCTCGCAGCTAGTGCTACCAACCAGAGCAGTGCGTGCCAGGAACCTTGCAGGCCGTCGAGCGGTCCGAGTTCTCCGAATCTGGCCAGCAGCAGGCCACTCACTAAGGCCAAGCCCCGAACAATCCAGCGCAACGGCACCGACCGCAGGCCAAACATGGCAAGAACTGCACAGAGCAACGCTGCCTGCACGGCAACGTTGCTGCCACCGGACGAAGTTGTTCCGCTTGGAAGTGAGGCCAACGCAGCCCACAACATGACCCCTACCAGAGCGGTGAGCAACCAGATCCGCTGAGCCGACACACTGAGGCGATCGGGTGAAACCTTGCCGAGCAGCGCTTCTTTGGCAGATTTACCTGAGGCGGCGGCTGGGTCAGCCGCGGTCGGTCTCTCAGCCTCAGCAGGTGAGGCCGGGCTCGAACTCGGTGAGTTCATGCTGGCGACTCATCCCAGTCTTGTTCTAGCGGGGGCGTGACCATAAGGATCGGCCATCCCTCGGGTGCCTGAGCAGGAACGCCCGAGGTTGCAAGGGCAAGCCTGCGGCGCAGCTGCAACAAACCGGACACTTCGTGGCACACGGGCCCATCGGCCTGAGCTGTGCACAACATGACTCTGGCACCTTGAGCGAATGCACTCTCGGCCAAACCCGCTGCCTGACTGGCAGCTTCCTCTGCTGCTGACTGATCTGCTGCTGACTGATCTGCTGCTGACTGATCAGAAGCGGACAAGTCCAACACGATTGCAACCCCTGTGGCTACGGGGGGCTCGAGTTCTCGCACCACGAGCGAACCCAGCCGTGCAGTACTGGGCCAGTGAACTAGGTGCTGGGGGTCTCCGCTGACGTAGGGGCGAACCGATCGAACAGACTCGCCCGAGACTGCCTGCCCACGTGGCAAGTTGATCGATTGCGTACCCAGAAGCTGCCCCGTGAGCGCCGTCTGGGCATGAGTCTCTGGTCCTACGAGCAGTGGGCGGGGCAGGGCCAACGTGCGGGTGCGAACAGCCAAGGCAATGCCAAATGGCGCATCGCTGCCTAGGTCAACGCGGATGCTGTTGTACGCCCCACGAAAGCTGACGTCTAAAGGAATTCGCACCTGCCCCGGCGAGACTAAATCTGCGAGTAACAGCGGAGAGCCCGAACATCTGATGGTTAGTCCCGAGGCACGCCCGGTCAGTTTCACTTGCACCGAACTGAGTTGCCCGACCACTAAGTCAGTCGGAGCGCTAAGGATTTCTATCCCCACGGACCGAACGGTTATCAGCGGCCAGAGGGCACCAAATACTGCGACTGCTGCAAGGCCCGCCCACACAAGAGCAGCAGCCGAGGGGTCAGCTACAGCAAACCCAATCAAAAACGTAGTAGTCAGCACTGCTACGAGCAGCAGCCCAAAAATTGTCGGTCGGAATGTAGTTTTTTCACGCTGAGATCTGACGCCGCCAGCCATCAGGTTGTCCTGTCAGACTCGCGGCACGCGAACTTGAGCGAGTATCAAGTCCAAGACTTCTGCTGCTGCCAGAGTGTCTACCCTGTCTGCCACCTTGACTCGGTGAGCAAAGGCTGCAACAAAGACGGCCTGAGCGTCATCTGGGGTGACGTAGTCACGGCCGGCAACGGCCGCGTGCCCTTGGGCTAGACGTAGCAAATTGGTTGAGGCTCTAGGTGAGACACCTTGGCTCAGCCGAGCCTCGGTGCGTGTGGCTTCGGCTAGGTCCAAGACGTACTCCACCACGGCATCGTTGCAATACAGCGCTGCAGTGGCGGTTATAGCTTCGGCCACCTGTTGCGGATGCGTCACTGGCTGAATCTTGCCCAATAGGTCGGCTCCACCTGCGCCAGTCACAATCTCCCGTTCGGCTTGGCGGTCGGGAAGGCCCAGAGAGAGCACGAGTGAGAATCGGTCGAGTTGACTCTCAGGCAAGGGAAAGGTTCCCACTTGGCCGAACGGGTTCTGTGTAGCGATACAAAAAAATGGCGCTGGAAGTGGCCATGTCGTGCCATCAATGGTGACCTGATACTCCTCCATGGGTTGCAGCAATGCCGACTGCGTGCGTGGCGAAGCCCGGTTGATTTCGTCTACCAACAACACGT
>WLLG01000331.1 GCA_009700815.1 Actinomycetota bacterium | reverse complement strand
GTCGAATGGCTCTACAACGACCTCCAAGGATCAACCGCATGGAGAACAACAGGTAACACAGCACCCGCACATACCACCGTGTATGACCCCTGGGGCACACAAATCAGCACCAACACCCAACCACTCCCCACCAACGCACTCGAACTCGCCCTGTATTCAAACGGATGGAAAGGCACCGGACGACTCCCCATCGGCAACGACTTCTACACCATGGGCAACCGCGAATACTCCCCCCAAGCAGGACGATTCCTCCAACGAGACCCAGTCGTAAACGGATCCACCAACGCATACGAATACGCACTCGGTGACCCATGGAACAACACCGACCCATCCGGCAACATGAGCATCGGCAAATGGGTCGGACTCGCAGTCTCAGTCATCGCCAGCGCAGTGCTCTCCATCGCAACCGCCGGCGCCTACGCAGCCATCGCCGCAATGACCATCGCAGCCTCAGTCAAAGGCGCCGCGATGTCATTCGCCATCGGAGCAGCAGCAGGAGCAGCCACCGGCTTCGCAAGCTCCACCGTCGAACAACTCATCGACCCCGGAGACATCGACTGGCAACGAGCAGGCCTCAGCGCACTCATCGGCGGCGCAATAGGCGGAGTCGCAGGAGCAGCCCAATACGGTGCAGCTTTTGCCAGCAAAGCAACGGTTGCCTCTGCTGCTGCTGACGCAGACCCTGGTATCACCTTTCGAAAGGCTGGGCGGAGTGTTACTGGAGGCAAGAAGAGCACTTACTTTAGCTCACAGGGGGGCGGTTCCAGGGCCGGAAACGTATTGGAGGGCGGAAAAGGCAAACTTCGCCAGATTAGGGCTGACCACGTCATAGATCGGATGTTTGCACCGGAGATCTTGGTCGTCGCGCCAGCAGCGGCTGCGGTGCCAGTAGTAGGGGTGAGCAAGCTGATGATGGCTGGCATGGGACTTATCGGTTCTATCGGGGGCGCTGCTGCGTGGGGCACCAATCTCTTGGTTCCACACCCTACAGCTGGCGGTACGCCAACAGCAGTAGACGCGACGGTCAGCCCATCTGACGGCACCGTAGACGTAGGCTCCGAAGGCGCAGTCCTGCTCGACGGGGCTTTCGGCTAACCCCCCCCAATCCCCCACACCCGAAAACCCCGCTCTGTTATGCGAGCGACCCTCTATAGGGGGGGCTTGTTCAGATGGTCGTCGCGACACCTACTTGGTGGGGGTGAGACCCGGTGGTGGGATCGGCCCCCCTTTATGAAAGAATTTTAAAGAGCAATCCAAAGGAGTAACACCTGATGCCACTCATCATCAGCGGGTCCCTAGTTGAGCCGATCACCAGAGCTGCCCTCGGGGCTATTGATGTAGATGGTGGGTCGACACAGCAGCAGCGGGCACTGCTCGGCGCCATAGTTGAGCACCTTTGGAAGCGACCAGACCTTGACCTAGGCACCCTTGAACCGCTTTCACCGTCGCTAGCAGCCGCAGCGATCACCGAACCAGAACAGCGGCGGAGATTTCTGTGGATGGCTGCGGCACTCGAGCTCTGCCGGCGGCCGATCTCGCCTGCGCAGATCGATCGAATCAACGACTACGCCGTCGCCTTCGAGACAGAGGACGTCACTCTAGAGATTGCCAGAACTTGGATCAACGAAGGTGCCGATCGCGCTCAACTCGACATCCTCAGCTTCTTTCGCGGCTGGCATTCAGAGCACGAAGAGACCCAACTCCTTGCTCGCAAGGTTCACGCCCATAGTCCCGATGAGCAGATGCTTGAGTTGTTCGAGAGCTTCAAGAATCTGCCCGAAGGGACGCTCGGGCGAGAGTTTCTTGAGTTCCACACGCGTAACGAGTTCGAGCTACCGGGGCTCGATCCCGAGCGAAACATCCTCCGAACCGTGTTCTGTTCCCACGATATGAACCATGTCATTACGGGCTACGAACCAACGCCTTCAGGGGAAATTGCCTTAGCCGCTATGAGCTTTGCCGCCGGAAGGTGCGAGCCCACTTGGGCTGGGCTGTTGTTGTCGATGGCTTACCACGAAGGCCGCCTCACCCGCCATGATGAGCCGGTGCCGCTTGAAACAACCCTGAGCGATCCGGCCGCCGTTGAACTGCTTGGCGAAGCGTTTGATCGCGGAAGCGAATGCAGCTCGAACTTTACGTTTGCCGACCATCTTTCAATGGCTGATTGGCAACTCAGCGACGTGCGAGCCCGCTACAACATCACCCCACGTCGACTCGGACTTTCTCAACTCTAAGGAAGGCGCCTGCGGCGGGGTTCCCAAGAGCGCTGAACTTCTGTACCTTATTGAGAAGTGCCCATGCTCGGGCATACAGGCGAGTTCATTCACTCACGCAATACTGCGGAGAGATACGGGGAGATCATGGGAATCGGTCGGTTTAGCGTGCGACGCGTTGCAGCAACATTTGGGGTAGCAGCCACAGCAGTTCTGGTCCTCGGGCTGACTGCTTGCACCCCTCCCGCTTGGGGGCCTGCGCCTTCAACTACTTCAACGGCATCCACCACCACGACGATTCCGCGAATCACCATCCCGGCGTTCAGCGTTGCTGCCCCATCATTTTCGGCTTCGCTCCCTTCGGTCCGAGTGACCTATCTGGGTTGCGGTGGTACCTACAGCCCACCCGGATTCACCATCGCCGGCCCATCGGTTTCCTTCCCGGCAACCACGCTGGTGGTCACCGGGTCAACACTGGCACTGCCGAATGTGACTGCAACCTTGGCGGCTGCATCAGTCAACCTCAGTTCGTTCCGCGTCTCATGCTCTATCTTTAGTTACTCCACAGGTGTTGTCCTTGATTACAACGCGACCACGGCAAGTCCAACGGCAACGGTCAACGTTGCTAACGGCACGATTGATGTGGGTTCCACCACTATCACGCTGACTGGCAAGCTGCGCTTTCCGGGATTCGGTGGATTGTCTGTCAACATCCCCTCGGTCAATCTGACGGTTCCTGGGTTCTCAACCGCAATTCCTGCCGCCTAGGCGCACAAGCCGTCACCGCGGGTCATCCGATCAGTTCGAAGTAGGCCAAGGGTACCCCCGTTCCAACAGACGCGGATGAGTCCTGTTTATGACCACCAAATCTTGAAATGTCTTCAGTACCCAAGAGGGGTCTTGGGGTCTACCATTCAAGCCTGAGGAAAATTGAGTTTCTAATTGTGCTGGGCCAGCAAACTGCCAAAAGGCAGTCATGAACACTCAAAATAGTGGACGTGAGAACGCCGCCAAAACTCGGGACTCGCTTGCGGGGCAGCGGGATCATGATGCTGGCAAATTGGATGACGTTGCAGAGGGACGCGAT
>WLLG01000330.1 GCA_009700815.1 Actinomycetota bacterium | reverse complement strand
TGGCCGTCAGGGTCGAGGGCGCTGGCTCAGTCGATGAGGCCCAAGCCATTGCAGTCGAAGCGGCCTTGGAACTGTCCCAGGAACTGCTCAATGGCGGGGCGCCAGGGCTGCACCTATATGGGCTGAACAAGTCTGAGATTGTTCTTCGCTTGGTGGATCAGCTCAATTTGCTCTGAATTCATCCCATTTCCAAGCCACGGCAGGCGTCCCGGCGCTGGTCCGGCCCTGTCTGCAACCCTGAACGCTATTCGGCCCGCAAGCAGCGCACTAGGTAGAATGGCTACACTGAACACGTTGACATTGGTGTCCGGCGTCACTCAGACTTGTTGTGGGTGAAACGGATTCAGTTTTGGCCAGTCAGGGTGAAGTGATGTTGACGAGCTATGCAGTAGATGGTGCATTGGGGAGATCCTAAAAAGTGGCAGTTTTTCGGAAAGCGAAAACTGAAGGTTCTGGGGTTCTTCGGCGCCGTCGATCAGTAGATTTCGACAGCGCTGACATTGCTGTCCTGAACCAAGAGATTGACACTTGGGTTGGCTCAAATCGTCCGAAATTGGGCGAGGTCATGCTCGAACTCGGCTCGATCGACCCCGGCGAATTGATCGATGCGCTCAAGCATCAGCAGCGCCACCCAGAGGGCGAAGGCGCAGCCCGTATCGGCCAGATTCTTCTGGAGCTCGGTTCGATTGACGAAACTGCTCTGGCAGCAGCGCTAGCTCAGCAGTTCGGTATTCCGCTTGCAGACCTGCGAGATGCAGTGCCAACGGCGCGTGCGCTCGAGTTGGTGGGCGAGGAACTCGCCAATAGGCACACCGTGATTCCGCTTCGTGAGGAAGAGGGCCGAGTCTTTCTTGCCATCGCCGACCCGCTCGACACCGAGGCCATCGAAGCCCTGACCCATAAGTGCAAGCGCATTGGCTTGACCATGGGCACCCGCAGTGAGATTGAGCGACTTTTAGAGAACTCGTTCAATCTGCTCAGCCAAGCTCAGGTGCATATTCAAGCGTTCGAACTGAGTGACTCCGATGCCGTTCGAGTAGAAGAAGAAGACAGCTTCACTGCCGATGAGAATGCGCCCATTGTTCAGGTGGTGAATCGCATCATCACTCAAGGCGTCCGCAGCCGTGCCTCGGATATTCACATTGAGCCAGGTGAGAACAACGTTCGTGTTCGCTACCGCGTAGACGGTGCCATGTCCGAGGCTCTGAGCCTGCCTGCGAGAATGTCGACGGCAATCGTGAGTCGCATCAAGGTGATGGCCGAGTTGAACATCGTGGAGCGTCGCCGCGCTCAGGACGGGCAGTTCGCAGTGACCGTTGACGGTCGCCCGATTGATATCCGCACTTCTACCGTCGCCACGGTTCATGGCGAAAAGGTGGTGCTTCGTCTTCTCGACAAGACCAAGTCTCTGATCAGCCTGAAGGACTTGGGCATGCACCCTCTTGTCGAGGCGCCCTATATGAAGATCGTCAAGGCCCCCCTTGGCATGCTGTTGTGCACCGGGCCAACCGGCTCGGGCAAGACCACCACCTTGTATGCCACCCTGACAGAGATCAATGACCCCACTCGCAACGTGGTCACGATTGAAGACCCGGTTGAGTACCAGTTCGAGGGCATCAGCCAGATGTCAGTCAGCACCACTGGCATGACCTTTGCCGATGGACTCCGAAGCATTCTGCGCCAGGACCCCGACATCATTCTGGTTGGCGAGATCCGAGACGAAGAGACTGCTCGAATCGCAATGCAGGCCTCGCTTACTGGCCACTTTGTGCTCTCCTCCTTGCACGCTGTTGATTCAGTTGCTGCTATTCACCGCTTTACTGATATGGGAATCGAGCCGTTCTTGGTGGCCTCGGCACTCAGCGGTGTGGTCGGTCAGCGTCTGCTCCGCAGAATCTGCAGTAACTGCCGTGCGCCGTATCAGCCCACCCCGGCAGAGGTTCGTATTCTGGCCGAACAAGTGGATGCACAGCCAAGCGCTTGGCTCAAGGGTGTTGGCTGCAACATGTGTAACAACACTGGCTACCGAGGCCGTGTTGGCGTGTACGAGTTGCTGAATGTGACGGACCTGATTCGAGAGATGATCGTTGCAAGGGCAACGCATCATGAGCTCCGAGCTGTTGCCGTAGAAGAGGGCATGCGCACTATGCAAGAACAAGCCTTTGGCTTGGTGGTAGACGGCATGACCACCGTCGAGGATGTGCTCCGCAGTGTGTACGCCCCGGGGGCGAACTCAGTCGAAGAGGAACAAAAAGAGCTACCCGCCGGCAAGCGTGCACTTCCGCAGGCGCCAGGAGCTATTCCGCCGGCAGCGGCCGAACTTGTTAGCAATGGAGCCGCTTCATTGTACGAAGCAACATCTCAGGGCACTGTGTCTTCAATTCCCGGATCTGAGCCAATCAACGCGGAGGCAAACTGATGACTGCAACCCTGTCGAAGTATCGCTATCAGGCAGAAAACCTTGAAGGGCAATCCGTCAAGGGAGAGATTCAAGCAGCCTCGGTCATGGCGGCTCGAAACGAGCTTGCCGTTAAGGGCATGCGCGTCACAAAGATCTCGGAGCGCAAGGGCCTACAAATTGACATCACCAAAGAGAAGGTGCCGCTCGTCGACATCATGCACTTCTCTCGGCAGATGGCGACCTTCTTGCGTGCTGGTATTCCGGTAACCGAATCCATAGACAACCTGCGCATCGATGCCAAGAACAAGCGGTTCAAGGCAATTCTGGGCGATGTGCTTGAGCGCGTCACAGGCGGTCGTTCCATTACCGAGGCACTAGGCATGCATGCCGATGTCTTCCCCCCATACTTCATGGCGCTGTTGGGTTCGGCCGAACTCACCGGCCGCATGGACGATGCCTTCGATCAGCTGCATAAATACATCCGCCGCGACATTGAACTGGCTCGTGCGGTTCGCAAGGCGCTTATTTACCCCATGATTCTGTTGGCAATCTCGATGATTGTCTGCCTGGTTATCGTGGTGTTTGCCATTCCACGCTTTGCCGAGTTCTTCGACGGGTTCGATGCAGAACTGCCGCTTCCCACTCGCATGCTGATGGCAGTGGCGGATTTTGTGCATTCACCTGCTGGCCTGATCACTGGCTTGGTCATTGTGTTCGGCAGCGTTGGGCTCACGTTCTATGTGCGCACCAACAATGGCCGCCGCAACATGCACGCCCTGCAACTGAAGACTCCGCTGATCTCTACGGTGGTTACCTATTCCTCTACCGAGCGCTTTACCCGAGTGCTGGCCGTGCTGCTCGACGCAGGCGTACCGCTGCCAGAGGCCCTGCCAACCTCGATTGATTGTTC
>WLLG01000033.1 GCA_009700815.1 Actinomycetota bacterium | reverse complement strand
TGTGCAGCCTGGCTGGGTGCGGGCAGCGCAGCCTGAGGCGCAGCAGCAACGGGAAGAGCGCCTGTGAGGAATACCGGAACCGAAACCGCTGCTACAAACCAAAGAACTGCCCGCGGGCGCAGGTTCGTTCGTGGAACTGGAGTGGTCCGTGACGGAGTCATCTGTTACTCAACGCCCCAGCAGGGCAACAGGTTGACACTCGGACGCGCAGCACATTTACTCCTATCGGCCGCCCGCAGAGGATCTTTAGATTATGCGATCAGGGCCCCTAGATGTACGGATACCCCAAATCGAGTGCAATTTCAGCGACTGAGCACGCCGCTAAGCCCAGCAGGCGAAGAGGGTTTGGTGCAGTATCGAGAACCAATGGCTGTGTTTCAGAATGGCTGTGTTTCAGAAGGGCGGTGCTTCAGTGGAAGTCACGCGAGCGCGAAGCAGCCACAACAGGCAACAGCTGAATCTTCTCTGCCACCACATTCATCACCCCATCTACGCTGTGTTCGAGACGGCCACTCACAAGGAGCGCCGCAGCAGAGGCCACCACTGGCCGAAATCGTGCCCAACACCCACGCGACACCACCACATTGATGATTCCAGTCTCATCTTCAAGGCTGACGAAAGTAATCCCAGCAGCAGTAGCAGGGCGTTGCCGATGTGTGACCACCCCAGCAACTAACACTTTGGCTTCATTTGCTAACTCGCTCAGTTCAATCGCAGTGACGGCTCCGCGGCGATCAAGGTCTGCTCGCAGGAATTTTGTTGGGTGACCCTCGGGAGCAATCCCTGTAGACCACAGGTCGGCCACGGCACGTTCCCAGTCATCCATGCCGGGCAGTTGGGGTGCATCGAGACCAAGCAGAATCCCAGGCAAACGATCCGACCCAGATTGAGCTACTGCACCAGCAGACCAAAGTGCCGAACGGCGGTTATCTGACCCAAAGACTCCGGCCGTTGCGAGGGCTTCAAGTTGCGCCTGATTTAGAGAAGATCGGCGCATCAGGTCTTCCATATCTGCATATGGCCGACCTGCCGCAATCTGCTTGGCCAGCGTTTTTCCAATCAGGCGAACAGAAGAAAGTCCTAAGCGGACTGCGCTACCCGTACTGCCTGCGCTGCCCGAACTGCCCACGCCGCCCGCTTGTTCATCCGGGTCTTCGCTTTCGAGCGTGGCACACCAGTCAGAACGATGTAGGTCAGGAGTGTGCACCTTGATTCCGTGCCGGCGGGCATCTTGGACGAGCGAATGCGGCGAATAAAAACCCATTGGTTGAGCATTCAGCAATGCCGCGCAAAATGCTGCCGGATAATGCAACTTGATCCAAGAAGAGGAGTACACCAGATAGGCAAAGCTGACCGAGTGCGACTCAGGAAACCCGTAGTTAGCGAAAGCCGCAATCTTTTCCCAAATCTGCTCGGCCACCGTTGCGGTCACTCCTCGTTGTGACGTGCCGACATCAAATCGCTCGCGAAGCACAGCCATCTTTCGGCTCGACCTTTTTGAGCCCATTGCCTGACGCAACTGATCGGCCTCGGATGGAGTAAAGCCAGCCACATCAATAGCCATCTGCATGAGTTGTTCTTGAAAGAGCGGAATCCCGAGAGTCTTTGCAAGAGAATTCTCTAACAATGGATGCAAATACGTGACCGGTTCCTCACCCTTACGGCGACGGATATAGGGATGAACCGAACCACCTTGGATAGGGCCGGGTCGTATGAGTGCGACTTCAACAACAAGGTCGTAAAAACAACGCGGCCTCAAACGTGGAAGGGTGGCCATCTGCGCACGAGACTCCACTTGGAATACCCCAATCGAGTCGGCGCGACACAACATCTCGTACACCGCATCCTCTTGAGGAAGTTCGGCTAGATCAACAACAACCCCATGATGTTCTGCAATCAGGTCTACTGCTAGATGCAACGCCGTGAGCATGCCGAGCCCCAGCAAATCAAACTTGACCAGACCAGCAGTGGCGCAATCCTCTTTATCCCACTGCAGCACGGAGCGACCTTGCATTCGCGCCCACTCAACAGGACACACCTCGATAACTGGGCGATCACAGATCACCATGCCACCGGAATGAATCCCAAGATGGCGCGGCAATTCCTCGAGTTGGCTGGCCAGAGAAAGAACTGTGTCCGGAATCGGCTGGGACACTGACTCGCCCTGCTGAGTAGAAGCAGCTTGTGGCACTTTGTTCCAGCGATCGAGCTGTTTAGCCCACACATCTTGATGCCCCTGCGAAAATCCCAAAGCACGAGCAGCGTCGCGAACTGCAGATCGCGTGCGATAAGTAATCACATTTGCAACCTGCGCAGCATGAGACCTGCCATAGCGCTCATAGACGTACTGAATGACTTCCTCTCGTCTACCCGACTCGATATCGAGATCAATATCGGGTGGCCCATCTCGTTCGGGGGATAAGAACCGCTCAAAGAGCAGGCCAAGTCGCACCGCATCAGCCTTGGTGATTCCAAGCGCATAACAAGCTGCGGAGTTAGCCGCAGAGCCTCGGCCTTGGCAATAGATGTCCTTGCGGCGGCAGAACTCGACAATGTCCCAGACGATTAAGAAATAGCCAGGAAAACCTAGGGCTGTAATCATCTGCAATTCATGATCGATCTGCGCCCATGCACCAACAAATCGTTCGGCATGACGCGGCCCATAGCGACGGGTGGCACCCTGCTCAACGAGCAGCGTTAAGTACTCAGACTCGGTAAGCGTCCGAGAAGCTGACACCTCTGGGTGTGGGGGGCATGGGTACGGGGGTAATTGCGGAGCAATAAGTGCAAGATCAAATGCGCACTGTTTTCCCAACTCGGCAGCGGCACCCACTACCTGGGGGTAGCGCACAAAGCGATGTGCTTGCTCTGCACCGGAGCGTAGATGCGCACTAGCAGCACCGGGCAGCCACGGATCCATCTGGTCCAAACTCTTAGCAGCACGGATTGCAGCTAGCGCCGTGCTCAGAGCATGGTCCTGCGGGCTGGCGTAATGAACATTGTTTGTAGCAATCACCCCGGTTCCAACGCGACGTGCAAGTTGATACAACGCATCATTGCGATCCGAGTCAAGCGGATCTCCATGATCCCAAAGTTCGATAAAAGTATTATCAACCCCAAATGCTGCGACGAGCGAGCGGAGTTCTTGCTCAGCGGCTCGAACTCCGCGCTGCGCTAGCGCCAGCGGAACCGTGCCCTTACGACAAGCCGTGAGCACTGCCCAATGCCCTCGAGCACGGTGAGATGCTGCTTCAGCTACTGCCGCAAATGAGATTTCTGGCCGGCCCTTCTCACCTGCCATCTGCGCCTGTGAAAGCAGCGCTGCTAGACACGCATACCCAACTGGGTCTCGGGCAAGAATGATCAAGTGTTGGCCGTCAGGGTCTGTCGAACCTGTGCGTTGTTCCGTGGCATTCAGGGTGAGTTCTGCACCGAAGATTGTGGGCAGTCCTACTTCACGAGCAGCTTCAGCGAAGCGTACGACACCATAAAATCCACCATGGTCGGTGATAGCGAGCGCCTCAAGGCCAAGACGCTCTGCTTCTTGCGCGAGGGCCTCAGGAGAGGATGCCCCATCAAGAAAACTAAACGTGGAATGGCAATGCAGTTCTGCATAGGAAACTGCAGATCCTGAAAGACTGTTGACTGCCATCTAGACAGTGTAGCGAACACATGTTCGATACTGCCTATTCTGCTAGTTACCTGCTCCCGGCCTGCCTGATCGGCTCCCCGGCCTGCCTGATCGGCTCCCCGGCCTGCCTGATCGGCAACCGCAGGACTCTCGCTACGCCGCCTAGCTCAGACGGCACCACCAGGAGCGTGCCTCCAAGTGCTTCTGCTAATCGGGTGGCCAACACTAGGCCGGCCTCTGCTCCAACTCTGCTTGCAGATTGCGACTCGCCATCATGGTCCACCGAAACAACCAGCTCAGAGGAGCGCAGCACATTTTGCACTTCCGAGAAATTCTCGGCGGCCATCTCGCTCATCATCTCAGCAACTGAGTCATCTTCATATACGGCGATACTTGCCTTCACTACAACTTGCGCGCTTCCTACGTCTAGTGCCCCTGCGAGAAGTTCATCAACTATTCGAACCGCACGGCTCCCATCTAGCAGACCATCGACATTGCGATCGGACTCGACCTCCAACACGAGAGTGCAACCCTGTTGAGCAGCCTGAGTCCGCCGCAAGGAAACCAGCTCATCGAGAAGCTCGAGCGGACGGCACGGTTCGACCGGCTCGCTCACAACAGCAGACTCGATTGCCACTAGGTCAACTAGGTCGCTCACTAGCTGCACACAACGCTCGGCTGTGACTGCCGAAGCTGCAACGCTATGTTGCTCCACCTCTTGAAGCGGCGCACTATCAACGAGTTCTAGAGTCCCTTGAATCTGCTGCAGAGGCGTCAGAATCTCTTGTGCAATCATGCGGAGGATGTCCACCCGAGAGGAAAGTGTCTGCTCAGCAACCTGGAATGATGCCAAAGCCTCTGCAGTTCGCTCAGCTACCAGCTGATCTAGATCTTGATTCACCTCATATAAGCGGCGCAGTCCCCTCTCGGCTGCACGCTCGGCAGCTTGACGCCGCTCGCGTTCTCGATCAGCGCGCCGCTCGAGAAGAGCAATCCGAGACGCCGTCTTATCGAGCATCAGCCCTTCGCACCCGTACTCTGTTCAATGCGGATCACCATCTGACACTCCTCGCCAGTATCAACAACTGACAACAGTTCTATCGTCTCGCCAAAGTATGCGCCTGCGCCCACAATAAGTCCTTCTGCAAGTGGGCCCAAAGCGCGTCGCGACCGATAGTGCAGGTGCAGCAAGCCGTCTGCTTGCTCAGTTACGTCAAACCAAGGGACTTCTGCACCGGGGTACAACTTCATAACTTCGGGGTGAATGATTCCGTTGAGGTCGAGGAGCACAGTGCGAGAACTCTTGTGATCTTCAAGTAGCTCTGGATGCTGTGCCGCTAACCCAGAGAACGTCCCCTGCCCAACTAGTCGCTGGACTTGCTCCGGAGGCAACTCAAATCGCTCGGCGGCGGCATTGACGAGCATCGCTAGGTGCTCATCGGGATAGGTTCCGAGCGTTGTCCAGACCCCATCTAGTCCAGCAGCCTCCAACAGCCCATCCCAGGCCTCAGCGCCGAACTGATCGGTAACAAATTCTTCAACCAGAATGAAGACAACACCCTTCACGAAAGGCCTCCTTGAAAAGTTTTGAGGACAGCAGATTGGCATGTCTCAGTAAGCAACTCACGACTCCCCCTATGGGCACGGTGCTGAGCTTGGCAGCTTCAATCACAATCGGCACTAAGCGTAGCTCAGGCCCCCAAATTGCTCTCGGCATGCCACCCCGAGGCACAGGCCCACAGCAGATCAGTGGCCCGCGACGATCCAGCACATCAAGGCTCTAACCTTGAGATGGTGACTACCACCACTTCAGATTCTCCCGAATCCACTCCCTCATCGGAATCCCTGCTTGCCGACCAACAACTCGCCGACCTGACTGCTGCAGATGTCGCTTGGGATCTTGACTCCTTGATCGAAGGCACTGATCTTGACTCGCTACTTGATCAGTCCGACCACATAGCTGATCAACTCGAGACCTATCGAGGACGGGTTGGGTCGATGACTCAGGAAGAACTTGTCACAGCGATGAGGCTGATGGCAGACCTGCAAGAGGTGCAGGGCCGGGCGGGGTACTACGCCATGCTGCGCTTCTCAGAGAACACCTCTGACCCCGAGCGCGGTGCACTCATGATGCGCGTACAGGAGCGGTCAGTTCCCCTTGCCACGCGACTCGTGTTCTTTGAACTCGAATGGGCGGCACTTGATGATGACGCAGCAGAGGCGCTGCTCGACACTGCGAGCTTGGACTTCTGCGCACATCACTTGCGGTCGGCTCGTCGCTACCGTGACTACCTTTTGAGCGAGCCCGAAGAGAAGCTACTCACCGAGAAATCAGTCAGCGGCGGGTCTGCTTGGGTGCGCTTATTTGACGAACTCACCTCGGCAATCACGATTGAGTTGAACGAGAGCAGCAGCGAAGCCTACGAATCCGCCACTGCGTCAGCGCCCGCAACACCGGGCGCTGCTGCGACACAAACAGTTGGGCTCGAGCAAGGGCTATCTCGGCTTCAACACCCAGATCGAGAGGTACGCCGTCAAGCTGCGGAAGCCGTCACCAAAGGCCTTGAGCCAGGGTTGCGAACTCGAGCGTTCGTCTTCAACACGTTGCTCCTTGATAAGGCGACAGATGACAGGCTGCGTCGCTATCCCAGCTGGATCTCTGAACGGAATTTGTCAAACGACGCGACCGATGACTCAGTGCAGGCCCTGATCGAAGCGGTGGTAGGCCGTTACGATCTGCCCCAGCGCTGGTACGCGCTGAAAGCCCAGGTCCTTGGGATTGATCAGCTCGCTGACTATGACCGCATGGCTTCCGTGGCCGAGGATGAAACTGCAATCGGCTGGACTGAGGCCAAGGAAATCGTTCTGGATGCCTATGGCAGTTTCTCTCCGGAGCTGGCAGGAATCGCCAAGAGGTTCTTTGATGAGAACTGGATTGATGCGCCCACTCGGCAGGGCAAACGACCCGGCGCATTCTGTGCCTATACCGTGCCGTCGCATCACCCATATGTGTTCTTGAACTGGACAAGCCGACCCCGAGATGTGGCTACCTTGGCCCATGAGCTTGGCCACGGACTTCACGCCTACATGGCCCGCGAACAGGGGGTGTTCCACCAATCCACACCTCTCACTCTTGCCGAGACTGCATCGGTATTCGGTGAGACCGTGACAAATAACGCGCTGCTCGGAAAGCTCGAGGACCCACATGCCCGATTTGCGTTGCTGGCATCCACGCTCGAGGACTCAATTGCCACCGTGTTTCGACAGGTAGCAATGAATCGCTTCGAGGAGTCAGTGCATGTCTCGCGACGTGAAGAAGGCGAGCTCTCGGTGGACCGTTTCGGCGAACTCTGGATTGACTCTCAGACAGCCATGGTTGGGGACTCAGTGGAACTCACCCCGGGGTACTCCACCTGGTGGAGTTACATTCCTCACTTCATCGGGACACCTGGCTACGTCTACGCATATGCCTATGGGCAACTCTTGGCCCTCTCTGTCTACGCCCGCTACTCAGAGCGAGGTGACTCCTTCGTGCCGGCTTATCTAGAGCTGCTCAGCTCAGGGGGCTCCAAGACTCCCGGAGAACTTGGTCGAATCGTTGATTGCGACCTTGAAGATCCCGGTTTTTGGGATGCCGGGCTCAACATCGTCGAAGCACAACTCGATGCAGCTACAGAGGCAGCCAGAGAGGCTGGGCGAATCTAAATCGCTAAGAACCGCGCCAAGTATTCGGCAGGCATCCACCGACCACACTCCGCGCGAAAGTAAAACTGTGTCTCGGCCAACTTTGATCTACTTAATTCCTGTTCCCGAGTTCCGCGTCTGAAGTGAGTCTGGTCGCTCTCTGCTTTCGCTTGCAGGCTGCATAAGGAGGTAATCATGTCTGAGGCCGAAGAACTGCTGGCGCTGCTCGTAGATCATCTTCAAGATGGTGTCTGGTTGCTCGATGCCAGTGATGCTTCCATTGTTGAAGTCAGCCAATCAGGTTCACTGCAAGCGGGATCTCATCCGGGAACGCTCCTCGGGACCAACTTCTGCAGTCTGATCGAGCCAGAAATTTCCTTGGAGGCTTGGCAATTACTGCTTGCACAGATTCCCCCTGCTGCTAGCCATACTGTTTCGGTGGGCCTACGGTCAGAGATTGGATTCGTGCAACTCGTTGATCTGACGCTCACTCACGATTACTCGGGCGAGCCTGAACAAACACGAGTGCTGGCAATCACCAGATCCCAACCGCTCGCAACGCTGCCCGCCTCCCAACCTCCACAAGTTGAGTCCTTGCTTGATGCCACCCTTGAGGCCCTTGGCGAAGGCGTGGCAATTCTGGATCATCTGGGCCGGGTTGAACGGGCAAATACTGCCTTCTTGCAACTCGTAGATTTGCAGCAAAGCCTGGTGCTCGATCACAGCGTGTTTGACCCTCCTTGGATCTGGCAATCGCTGGAAGGGGATTTCTTAGAGATTGAGGACACTCCCCCCGTCAAGGCCCTTCGAACCGGCGAACCGCAGCGCCTCGATCATGTACAACTCAGAGGTAACGGCCTGAACCGCGTCTTGGGTGAACTCATCTCGGTCGAGGTCAGCTGTGAACCGCTCCTTGGAACTGATCAATCTCTTCGTGGTGCTGTGCTCGTTCTGGGTGATCTCACTGCGCTGCTGCAGTCAGTCGACCGTCGTGAACAGATCGAGGCAACCGACCACCTCACCTCTCTTCGCAGCCGGCACCACATCACCGCTCAGGTAGACGCAGCAGTTCGAGCAGCAGAACGGAATTCATCCAATGCCGATGATGCACGAGTGGGCGTGCTGCATGTTGACCTTGATGACTTTCGTAGCGTCAACGACACCTTTGGCACTGCCTTCGGCGACGAGGTACTCATCGCTGTTGCCGATCGCATCCGGGACCTAACAGAACGTCACATTGAAATCGGTCGAGTTGGAGTCGATGAGTTCCTCGTGGTCATCACTGGCAACGATGCAAGCCTTTCTTTCGATACTCGCCTTCGCCGACTGGCAGAAGAATTACAGCGAAGAATTGAACAACCACTAGTTGTGGAAGGTCTTGAGCTTCGCTTGACTGCGTCGGTCGGAATCTCTCGCTACCCTGCCAATGCACGCGATGGTGCAACTCTTGTACGCGCAGCAGATACTGCTCTTGCAGCGAGCCGAAGAGAAGGTCGCCATCAGGTTCGCTTTTTCGAAAGTTCCCTTGATAAGCGGGGCCGAACGGGCCTTGCTTTGGACCGAGACCTTCGCCTTGCTGCTGCGCAGCGCAATTTGCAGGTGTACTACCAGCCCATTATTGACCTGCAATCTGGCGCAGTCTCTGGGGCAGAGGCACTCGTGCGCTGGAACCACCCCGAACACGGACCGATTCCGCCTTCTATTTTCATCCCAGATGCCGAAGCCACTGGAGCAATCTCTGCGATTAGCGACATGGTCGTCACAACTGTTGCGGAAGATCTAGCAGGGTGGAACCAGCAGAACCTGCTCAATGCAGGATCACGTATCGCTATCAACATTTCAGCTACCGAATTTGAGCAGCGGGGATTTGTTCAACGTCTCGCTGCCACCCTTGACAACGTTGGGGTGCTTCCGTCCCAGCTTGAACTCGAAATCACCGAGACGTTGCTCATGCGTGATGTCGAAGTAACGGCGCAACGCCTGAGCGACCTGCACGAACTGGGTTTCTTGGTCTCGCTCGACGACTTTGGCACTGGGTATTCATCGCTATCTCACCTGCACATGCTGCCGCTTCACACCTTGAAGGTTGATCGCTGCTTCGTCAGTGAACTTGGTGATGGCAGATCAGAAACCATCACTCGCGCCATTTTGAACCTGGCGCAAGGGCTCGGAATTCACACAGTCGGGGAAGGTGTCGAAACCGAAGAGCAACGCCGGTTCCTGATCGACGGCGGATGCGATTCGGTGCAAGGGTTTTTCTATGCTCCCCCGCTGCCGCGTTTGGCTTTCGAGAAATTCATGCAGAGCCACAAGCCCATCGCCGCTTCGGCAACCTCATCCCGCTCCTCGCTCTAGGACTGCATCTACGTTGGCAGATCAGCGACTCCAGTCGCTGGCAGCGAAACAATAAAGAGAGCTCCTCCAGAAGCGGCGGACTCGACGCGAATTGTACCCCCGTGGCTCTCCACGATTCGCTTGGTCAGTGACAGGCCCAGTCCTGTTCCGCCCTTATCTCGTTCTCGACTTTCTTGCAGGCGGGCAAAACGCTCGAATACTTGATTCCGTTCTTCTTCAGGTACTCCGGGGCCATCATCGGCCACTGAGAGCACCACCCAAGGGCCATGTTCGGCAACGCTCACTTTGATGGTTGAGGCTGCATAGCGCGCTGCATTATCTAACAGGTTGCGGATCACGCTGGTGAGTTCATCCGGGTTACCCCAGACGCGCCCAGCCGAAACGGCGGAGACATCCATTCGAACCGAAGTCATCCGGTGCGTTTGTTCCATGACCAGATCGTCTAGGTCGACTTCGCTGCGACGGCCGAGTCGACCCTCTTCTAGGCGAGCCATAGCCAAGAGGTTGTCAACAAGGTGTTCTAGGCGGTCATCTTCTGCAAGAACAATGCGAGCGACTGCGGGCCAATCCACATCTTGGGGGTACTGCAACGCCGTCTCGAGCTGAGCACGAATTGATGCAACCGGGGAACGCAGTTCATGGCTGGCGTCAGAAATGAACTGACGCTGTGTGATCGAGGATTTCTGAAGACGACCCAGCATCTCGTTGAGCATGTGTCCCAGCTGAGCAATCTCGTCATTTGTATTCGGAACGGGCACACGTGCATCAAGATTGTTCGCTGTCAGTTCTTGGACTCGACCCGTCATGAGCGCCACCGGGGCAAGCGCCCGACCTGTAATGATCCAGGTCATTAAACCGGCTCCGGCAATCAGGAGCGGAAGGCTCATGAGTAGCCCATTCGAGAGCGCCGATACCGATCGCTTGATCTCGTCCACCGGTGATACGGCATGAAGCCGGAGGGTGCCATATTGGGTAGGTAGATCCCGGACGACCTCGATAGCGTTTGCGGCGGTTGGTCGCGGGGGTCCTTGACGGCCGAACAGTACAAGGCGGCCCTGATCATCGACTTTGAAGTTCAATTCCGACAGGCCTTGACCATCTAGATAGAAGTAGGTGGTCGACAACACCTGCTCAGCGTTTGCTGCGCGACCAAAGAGATCAGCCGAGGTCTGCTGATCCAACTGACCCTCGAGGGTATTGACCGAGGCAAAGAGCTCTGCAGGGACGCGGCCTTTGCTGAGCGAATCGGCCATAAAACTTACGATGCGCTCATTACGGGCACGTAGGTCGTTGGTCAGCGTTGCTTGGACCCATGTTCGAAGCAGCAGTGAACCAAAGATCAGCGCGATACCAACTGTGATCACCACGATGGCAGTGAGCTGCAGACGAACCGACTCACGCTTTCGCGGGCGGGAGTAGGCCGCTGCCGGCGCAGTTCCGGGTTCGGTTCCTGGGTCGGTTCTTGGCTCAGTTCCTAGCTCAGAGGCAATCTGGGGCCCCAGACCTTCAGACACTGGCCCCTTCACCGATCCGGTAACCGATTCCACGAACGGTTTCGATATCTTGGCGGTCAAACGGGCGATCTATTTTGCGGCGTAGGTAGCCCACATAGACCTCGACAACATTCGGGTCACCTTCAAAGTCTTCACCCCAGACATGCTCAAGCAGCGTTTGTTTTGGAACGACTTGACCGGGTTTACGCATGAGCGCTTCTAACAGTTCGTACTCGCGGGTCGTGAGCGGAATGTCCGTCTCCCCGCGCCGACATGTTCGAGCAAGGGGATCCAACAGCAGATCATCGATCACAATTGGTTGGGCCCGACCATCGGCTGAGCGGCGCAGTAAGGCTCGCACTCGGGCTACCAGCACGACATAAGAGAACGGCTTAGTCAGAAAATCATCTGCGCCAGTATCAAGGGCTTCCGCCTCGTCGTATTCGCCAGACTTAGCGGTGAGCATCAAGATGGGAGTACCGATGCCTTCTTCTCTCAGTGTCCGACACACTTTGTAGCCGTTCAACCCAGGCAGCATGATGTCGAGAACGATTGCATCAATGTCATCCTCTCGCGCTCGCGCTAGGCCACTCAGGCCGTCATAGGTGATTTCGACATCAAACCCTTCAGCCCGCAGACCCCGCGCTACACCGTCGGCCAGTGCGGCTTCGTCCTCGACCAGAAGAATTCGCCCCGAGGAGGGAGTGGTCTCTGCACCGGATGTAGTCATGTTCGCTCCTTTGCGACTGTGCGCATCTACTGCTGAATAGTGCTACAGCGGGATCTTCCCACTGAACAGATTCTCTCAGGAGCAGTCTCTCAGGTTTCTTCTCAGGAATGGGGCTCAGGGTCGAATAATCAGCAGTTTCCTGAAGGAACTCTCT
>WLLG01000329.1 GCA_009700815.1 Actinomycetota bacterium | reverse complement strand
GCCGATGTGCAAACGCCGATGTTCGGACGTGGACGTCTTGATCATTTTGCCCTTCAGGCTGAATCGATTGAAGCGTTTGAAACCATTCGCGAGCGGCTGCGGGCACGCGGAGCAGCTGATGATTTCGTCACCGATTTCGGCCCCATCCTCAGCCTGTTCTTCCGCGATCCCGATGGCCTCGAAGGCGAAGTGTGCGTGAATAACCCCGACCTAGTTCCCGGTGCTGACAATCCCCCTGGAACTCGCGCAGCGCGCTACCCAGCAGAGGCGTAGTTCGCCCAAGCGCTCTGAGAGGAGTCCTGTTGAGAAAAACGCTACTGGTGTTATCGGCGCTACTTATTGCGGGATGCACAGCAACAAATCCCGAGTCGAGTAGCACCAGCAGCCCTGCTCCCAGCAATCGCTCTACTTCGACAAGTGCCCCCACAACGACGGCCGAGGCTTCGGCTGCAAGCTGTCGCGAGAAGGCCTCGGGTCCCAAAACTCTGAGCTATGCAAACCGTTCCGGGGTGGAGCCGAACCTGACCAGTCTTGATGTGTATTTGCCACCTGGTTGCGGCCCAGCGCCAGTGCTCCTGTGGGTACATGGTGGTGGTTGGCGGCGAGGCGACAAGTCAAACGGCATGAAGCAGAAGGTGGCTTGGGCCGAGTCCCTTGGCGCTGCACTTGTGTCGGTGAACTATCGATTGACTACCCCAGATTCTGGGGTGCAGTGGCCCGATCATGGCCAAGACCTAGCCGCCGCCGTGGCATGGGTTCAACAGAACGGGCCTGCTCAAGGCCTCGACCCAACAAAGCTCACGCTGATCGGCCACTCTGCCGGAGCGCACCTAGTTGCCATCGTGGCCACCGATCAGGCGTTGCTTACTACTGCAGGTGCCGACCCAGCCAAGGTGTCGTGTGTTGTGGCCCTCGATTTCTCCTTCGACCTAGCCAGTGCCCCTGCGGACAAGATGATCGCTGACGCGTTCGGCACAGATCCACAGGTCATTGCTGCGGCCTCGCCGAATGTGCAGATCGAGCGCAACGGCGCACCGAGCGCCCGTTTCTTGATCGCTACTCGGGGTGGACGAAGTCGAGTGGCCGATGCTCAAGCGTTTGTAGATCTCGTGAACACATCAGGGGGTTCCGCCGAGCTCGTTGACGCAACCCCGTACACGCACAATCAGGTCAGCACACAACTTGGCGCTGCTGATGACACTCTGGTTACGCCTGCGGTGACTGAGTTCGTACAATCCTGCAACTAGTTCTGGATCCTCAGGACTCGGGAGCAGAACTCATTGAGCTAGCAACTTTGCGGAACAGTTGAGCTTCTTGGTCCGAGTATGGGGTCCCATCTGGGTGCAGCAACTCGTGAAACCAAGGGCTTGGTTCGCCCTTGCGCCGAAGGTACCAAGAGGTCCACGGAAACTTGGTCTGGGAGCGGCCATCTACGAGTCCCCAGTTGAACGCGCCAACCGAGTGGCTTGCCAGAACCTCGAGCAACACAGCAGGAGACCGCGGCCTACCTAACCACTCTGTACACACAAGCGGACGGCCAAACGAAGAGAGGTAACGGATCGAGTCCGCAAGGCCCTTCTCTCCCTCATAGGAGTGAAAAGAGTAGATGTCTGAGCGCTCGAATATCACTCGTGCAGCTTGGCGGGACCGTTCTGCTCCTCGCTTCGTGCCGTTGAAAATGCCAACTGTGATTGGCTGGTCGGGATCAACCGCCGCCGCCCAGTCGAAGACCTGCTCCAGAAGCCGGGCGATCAGTGCTGACTTATGGGCTGGCTCGAACTTCCTATAGGCGGGGTTCGGGCTGTCGGGTTCGTTGAATAAGTCCCACGCAACGATTCTTGGATCATGAGCGAACCGGCTGATCACTGCCTCGACGTAGGGCCGCAGTGAGTCCCAGCGGTCTGGGTTGGCAATCACATCAGCGCCGGGCGACTGCAGCCAGGTGGAGTTGTGCAGATGCGGGCGGGGGTCACGCTGACGGCCAACAACAGGCCGTGGGTTCCAGATGCCATCAAAAAGCACTGGCATCACAGTGATTCCGTGAGAGTTGGCAACCTCGAGCACCTGCTCTATACGGTCCAAGAATGCTTCGCCATCGGCCTGCCAAAGCAGGTCGTGCAAAAAGATTCGCATGCTGTTCATGCCGAACTGCTCGGCCGCCCAGCCCAGCTCACGGTCAATCGTTGGCAAATGTAAGGTGTCGGCCTGCCACATCTCGAGCTGATTTCCCGCAGTTGACGGAATGAAATTTGCCCCAAGCAACCAGGGCGTGCGCTTGCCCCAGTCCTGAGCCTGTTCGACGGACCACCGAGCACGAGATACAAGAGGTGGGGCCGGTCGAGGATCATGAACCCGAAGCGCTTGAACGACCTGTCGGCCAAGAATCCCAGCGATGCTTGTCACGGCTTAATCTGCTCAAGGATCATCTGAGCACCTTAGGAGGGCGACCTCTCTCTTTGCGGCCTTTAACGCCAGCAACCTCTTGTACTCGCAGCTCAGAATCAACGAAACTGCTGGGGCGACAGGCGCTGGGCCTTTTCGGAAAAGCATGCAGGGGTCACCATGAGCGTGAGTTGGATGACGAGTGGACAGCGGCCAGCGAAGCCATCGGTGATGGCACATCGGGGCGGGGCTGCGCTCGGACCTGAGAACTCCGTTGAGACCTTCGCTCTGGCCGCCGCTGCGGGTGCAAACTCCGTTGAGGTCGACCTCGTTCAGACTGCTGACGGGCAACTCGTCCTGCTTCATGACGCGTTTCTGACCGATGGAGATGTCTGGCGCTGGGTGCGCGACCTAACCCTGGACGAGATCACCGAGGTCACAGGTGAGCGACCAGGAACTCACCTTGATCTGCTGTCGACCTGCGCCGAGTTGGGTCTTGGTGTGTACGCAGAAGTGAAGGCTGCGAGCGCTGAACCGCTTGACCGTTTAGTGGCTGACATCGTTGAGCAGGGTCTCAACGAGTTGGTTTGCGTGGCCTCGTTCCGAGCCGACATCGTGGCCCACGTAGCGAGTCAAAATGCCGTCGATACCAGTTGGCTGTTCCTAGACCCAGGTTCTGACCCACTCGCGGTGGCACAGGACCTTGGTTGCAGATTTGTGCACCCCTGTTTCGACCTGATGCCAGACCTTGTTGACCTGATGGAGGGTGAGTGGATGGAGCGACTCTGGAACGGTGGCCGTGGAGTGGTCTCTTGGAACACCGTCTCGCCAGAGCTCATGGCCAAGATGGCCCAAGCCGGAGTTGCTGCAATTTGTACTGACGACCCAAGAGTGGTGCCGGAGCTACAGGCCTAAGCCGCAGGCGAGGTTGT
>WLLG01000328.1 GCA_009700815.1 Actinomycetota bacterium | reverse complement strand
TGTCACCCGCAAATCATCGAAGTGGTTCGCACTCGAGCTGAGCCGCTCAATATCAAAGTTGCGGTAGGCGATCCCTTTGCCGACTCCGAGGCTCATGAATATTTCGGGATCCTGCTCTCGTATCCCGGATCCTCGGGTGCCATTCGTGAGTTCTCTAGCCTTGCGGCTTCTGCAAGTGAGCGCGGCGCTTTGGTCTGTGTTGCCACTGACTTACTCTCACTCACCATGTTGACCCCTCCTGGTGAATGGGGTGCCGATGTTGCGATTGGCTCGGCCCAGCGCTTTGGCGTTGCCTTTGGTTTCGGTGGGCCTCATGCCGGGTTTATGGCCGTTCGAAGTGCTGCTCGGCGTTCACTACCCGGTCGACTTGTTGGGCTCTCGAGGGATACCCACGGCAGGCCTGCACTACGCCTTGCACTGCAAACTCGCGAGCAGCACATCCGCCGAGAGAAGGCCACCTCCAATATCTGCACAGCCCAGGTCCTGTTAGCAGTGATGGCCGCCTCGTATGCGTCCTATCACGGCCCTCAGGGACTGCTTCGCATTGCGCAGCGCACCCACCTGCTCGCCAGCGTGGCAGCCGATGCTTTGGCCGAGGCAGGGTTCGCTCTGACCTCGGAGTATTTCTTTGACACCGTCACCCTCCGCACTCCAGATGCAGCCGAGGGGTACCTCGCTGCAGCACTCAAGGCTGGGCTGAACATCCGGGCCCACTCCCAAGACGCAATCGGATTCTCTTGCGATGAGACCACAACCGCTGCCACCGTGGTGCAGTTGCTGTCTGCCTTTGGAGTAACTCGAAGCGTTGAGCAGGTTGAGGCTGCCGCAGCGGTTGCCAGTGAAACTTGGTCGCACCTGCCACAGGACCTTCTCAGAAGCAGTGACTACCTAACCCACCCGAACTTCAACAGCTACCACTCAGAGACAGAGATGCTGCGCTACTTGCGTCGCCTGGCTGACAAAGACTTGGCTCTCGACCGAACCATGATTCCTCTGGGTTCATGCACGATGAAACTCAATGCCACAGCCGAGATGATTCCCGTGACTTGGCCTGAGTTTTCACAGATTCACCCGTTCGCTCCTGCGGAGCAGACCGAGGGCTACGTGCAACTCATTCGAGAGCTCGAGGATTCTTTGGCTCGCATTACGGGATATGACGCAGTGTCGCTGCAACCAAATGCTGGCAGTCAGGGTGAGTTCGCAGGCCTGCTCGCAATACGCGGGTACCACCGCTCACGCAACAACCCCGAGCGCGACTTGTGCTTGATTCCTGCCTCCGCTCACGGGACAAATGCTGCGAGTGCAGTCATGGCCGGCATGCGGGTGATCGTGGTCGAAACTGATGAGAACGGAAACGTCAATCTTGACGATCTCCGAGCGAAAGCAGAGGAACACTCAGCAGATCTAGCTGCCATCATGGTCACGTACCCCTCTACCCATGGGGTATTCGAACAAAGCATCGGCGAACTCTGCGAGATTGTTCACGACCATGGCGGGCAGGTGTACGTAGACGGCGCAAACCTGAATGCCCTAGTTGGGCTTGCCAAACCAGGAAAGTTCGGCGCTGACGTCAGCCATCTGAACTTGCACAAAACCTTTTGCATTCCCCACGGCGGTGGCGGCCCGGGCGTTGGGCCTGTAGCCGTAGGAGCACATCTGGCGCCCTTCCTTCCGAACCACGAGCATCGCTCAGACGCTGGGCCGAGCAGTGGGCCTGGTGCAGTCTCTGCAGCACCTTTCGGATCTGCCAGCATCCTCCCGATTTCATGGATGTACATCACCATGATGGGTGACCGCCTTCGCCGAGCTTCGGAGCTTGCAATTCTGTCTGCGAACTACATTGCGTTACGGCTCGCCGATCACTTTCCCATTCTGTATACCGGCCGTGGTGGCCTTGTTGCCCATGAGTGCATCTTGGACCTGCGCCCGCTCGAGAAGTCTGTCGGCATCACCAATGAGGATGTCGCAAAGCGGCTCATGGACTACGGATTCCACGCCCCGACCATGTCATTCCCAGTGCCGGGAACGCTCATGGTTGAGCCAACCGAATCCGAAGGACTTGCCGAGCTTGACCGCTTCTGTGATGCGATGATCTCGATTCGCTCAGAGATTGACCGCGTGGCCGCTGGCGAGTGGACCCTCGAGGACAACCCACTGGTTCACGCCCCGCATACTGCCGAAGAAGTCGCAGGAGATGCCTGGGATCACAGCTACCCGCGGTCGCTAGCTGGGTGGCCAACCGAGCACCAGAAGAATTCCAAGTACTGGCCTCCCGTGAGTCGGATCGACGGCGGCTATGGCGACCGCAACTTGGTCTGCTCCTGCCCGCCCATTGAGGCTTTCGCCGAATAGGGATCCGGCAAGTCCAAGCCGCAGGTCTGTGGAACTCAGGCCTGTAGAACTCAGGCCTGCCGAACTCAGGACTGCCGAATTCAGGTCTGTGACAAGAACGGCAACTTGACCACTTCGGCCGCAACTTGCGTGCCCCTCTGATCAATCATGACCTGATCGCCAACTTGCACGCTTGGGTCGAGGAACGCAAGAGCGATTCCATACCCAAGAGTTGGCGAGAAGTTACCTGAACTCAATTGGCCAATGACTTCGCCATTACGTAGCACTGGTTGCTCGGCCCGTGGCGGCCGCCGGCCTTCTGTCTTGAGTCCGTACATCAGGGGTGAGACGCCGTTGAGTTTCTGACGCTCGAGTGCATCCCTGCCTCGGAAATCTCCCTTATCCCAACTCACGACCCATCCAAGCCGAGCATTGAGTGTGGTGATTCCTTCACCGAGCTCGTGGCCATGCAAAGGAAGGCCTGCCTCAAGGCGCAACGTGTCGCGGGCACCAAGGCCAGCGGGAGTCACGCCTGCGCTCATGATGAGGTCCCAGAAAGCTTTCGCGACGCTGACCGGCACTGCGCATTCGACGCCCTCTTCGCCGGTGTACCCCGTTCCGGCAACGATGCAGTCTGCACCTTCGAAACTAAACTCTTTGACACGGAATCGACCGACCGCTGCTGCTTCTGGCAAGACGGTTGCCAGTCTCTCGATAGCTTTCGGGCCTTGAATTGCGATGACGGCCCGCAGAGGTGTGGTCTCGGCAATCGAGATCTCGCCTTGTTCAGCGGCATCGGCTAGGGCCGAGCGCACACCCTCGGTATTTGATGCATTCGGCATGACATCGAAGATGTCTGGTGCAACCCACCAGACGATGATGTCATCCACCACCGAGGCAGTTTCTGGGTCGAGCAGATGCGTGTACTGCGCTCGACCAGGCTGGATTTTATTCAGGTCATTGGTCAGTGTTCGCTGCAAGGCCTCG
>WLLG01000327.1 GCA_009700815.1 Actinomycetota bacterium | reverse complement strand
CATCACGGAGGAACTGATTGAGTACTCAACCCAGCGAGCAGTGTTTCGCCCTTGATCAAGTTGGCGCTCGTACCAGCCATTGATCTTCGGCGTGGCCATCAGTAAATGGTCTGCCGCCGCAAGAACCAAGAAAAACGCTATCGCCCATCCAAAGCGAACCGAAAACATCGTAAAGGTTTCGCCAGTACCGGGAGTTCCCGGGGGACCGTTCTGATAGGTGGCAACTACAGGAATAGAGAAGTCATTTGAAAGGAGCAGAATGGCGATGACCTGCACCAAGAAGATCAGCCCGACAACGATGTTCCCAATGCGAAGTTTGCGAACCGAGACTTCATTAGCGGCTTTGTCGCCTTTTGCGACAGTGCCGGTGGTTGCAGCGGAGCTTGCTTGGGTATTCATGCGCCATGTCTAGTCCACTCCACCCAGACTCAAGGGCATCAGCCGCAGATAGAAGGGCCTTTCTAGGCTTACGAGTCTGTCTTGGACCGGGACTTCTTGACCCAGCCAACGGCTGCTCCGCCAATGGCGAGAACTGCGGCTCCAATAGCAACGATGGCAATAATCATGTTGAGTTCCTTTGGTAGTCAGATATTCCGGGTATTCCTTACCTATCTGCGCACTAGAACTCAGACCAGCCAATGCCGAAAACCGAGTGGACGAAATTTAGCATGCGGATTAATTCAGCACTGTGGATGCATCTACAATCTTTCTATGACCAGAATCGCAGCGAATCATGGCTGAACCCTTTGTGACCTACGCGGCCGGCGAACCGTTTCCAGGAAAAATTGGTCGCACTGCAGAAACTTCAACCCCGGCCTGGCCAGGACGTCCGCAACCGCCCGCTGGTGCGCCCAACGTTGTGATGATCGTGTTGGACGACGTTGGGTACGGCCAACTCTCTGCATTCGGTGGTCTTTGTGAGACTCCGAATCTGGATCGACTCGCCGCGAACGGCCTGCGCTACTCCAACTTTCAAACCACAGCGCTGTGCTCACCGACTCGCGGTTGCCTGCTGACGGGCCGCAACCATCACAGCTTGGGGCTCGGCGCGATTACCGAACTCTCAATGGGCTATCCGGGCCTCAACGGCACGATGGGCTTTGAGCACGGGTTTATCTCTGAGGTTCTTGTGGAACAGGGATACAACACCTTCGCTGTGGGCAAGTGGCACCTGACTCCCTCTCAAGAAACGACTCCCGCCGGGCCATTTAATCGCTGGCCGATAGCTCGTGGGTTTGAGGGTTTCTACGGATTCCTCGGTGGTGATACTGATCAGTTCCACCCCGACTTGGTTCACGACAACCACTACGTGCCTCAGCCGTCAACCCCAGCCGAGGGGTACCACCTGAACGTGGACTTGGCTGATCGCGCAATCTCATACATTGCCGATGCCCATTCGAGCGCACCCGACAAACCATTCTTCTTGTGGTTTGCGACGGGCACCGGTCACGCTCCTCATCAAGTCGAATCGCAATGGATTGAGCCCTACAAGGGTGCATTCGATTCGGGCTGGGATGAGTATCGCAAGATCGTCTTTGAGCGTCAGCGCGAACTCGGGCTCTTGGCTCCGGGGACGGAACTCTCCGAACGCGACCCAGACGTAGAACCTTGGGATTCCCTCACCGAGGATGCGAAACGGATGTACGCCCGGCAGATGGAGGTGTACGCAGGTTTCATTACGCAGACGGACTTCCATATCGGACGCGTCCTCGACGCTATCGAAGCAACCGGCGAGTCCGAGAACACGCTCGTGATTGCAGTGTCGGACAACGGCGCCAGCGCCGAGGGCGGAGAGCACGGCACTCGCAACGAGGGCATGTTCTTTAATCTGGCCCCGCAGACTCTTGAGGACAATCTGGAAGTGATTGAGGAGTGGGGGAGCGAGAACACCTTCAATCACTACGCCTGGGGATGGGCCTGGGCCGGGGACACGCCGTTTCGCCGCTGGAAACGAGAGACCTACCGGGGTGGCATCACGGACCCTTGCATCATCTCTTGGCCCGCTGGAATTTCTGCCCGCGGCGAAGTGCGCCATCAGTACGCGCACGCAATTGACATGGTCCCTACGCTGCTCGAGGCAATCGGGATTGAAGCGCCCGAGACCATCCGTGGGGTACCGCAGTCGCAGGTCCAGGGTGTCAGCCTGCTGCCGACCTTTGACAACGCCGATGCAGAGGACCGTCACCGAACGCAATATTTCGAGATGTTCGGTCACCGGTCGATCTATCACGATGGGTGGAAGGCAGTCTGTCCCTACCCCGGGCCGAGTTTGGCCGAAGGCACTGAGCGCGGCCACCCCTTTGGCACGTTCCTGACCGAGGCCATCCTTGACAAACTCGAGGCTGAGGACTGGGAACTGTACGACCTAGTCGCCGATCCATCGGAGTGCCACAACATTGCTGCAGAGCACCCTGAACGTTTGGCCGAGCTGCGAGCACTGTGGTGGGAAGAAGCAGAGAAGTACAACGTGCTGCCACTCGCATCTGGAGACATCGGACGCCTGACGGCCCGACGGCCAGCGGTTGGAGGGGCACAAAAGGTTGTCAAGCTCAACCCCGGCGGAGCCCCACTGCCATTCACAGGTGCACCTCGGGTGTACAACCGGGCGCATGCCGTGGTTGCGCAACTATCCATTCCCGAGGGCGGTGCCGAAGGAGTCTTGATCTCGCACGGAAACCGCCACGGCGGATACGCCGTTTTTGTTGCCGAGGGCCACCTCACCTACGTGCACAACTATTTGGGTCTGAGGAAGTTCACGGTCAGGAGCGATCAACCGCTTCCCTCGGGGGAGTATGAAGTTCGCATGGAGTTCAAGCCGACCGGTGGGCCGAACTTCTTCGAAGGCCGCGGGTCTCCTGCAGAGGTTCGCCTGTTTGTTGACGGCGAACAGGTTGGATTTGGCGAGCTTCCCTATACCGTTCCGAATCTTTTTGCCACGACAGGAGTGAGTTGTGGGTATGCAGCGTTCGACACCATTGATCCCTCTGCATACGAGCCACCGTTTGCCTTTACTGGCAACATTCGCGCGTTAGAAGTTGATCTCAATGGTGAGGCTGTGACGAACCCCGTAGCCGAGATAGCAGCGTTGCTAGCCGAGCAGTAAGACAACCCTGTAGCTACTAGTTGGTAGGCAGAGGGGGAGTCGAGGCTGGTTACGCCGAGTCACGCGGCTGGCGTCTGGTTTGGCGATGCTGCCGGTTGTGGTGTTGCGAGGAACTGCAAGGCCTCGATCGAGGGCTGAAAGAAGTAGTCGCCTCCGGTGGTAGTTACGAAGCCCTGCAGCGTGACTTGTTGTGCCTGAGAACCTGGAATCCGGAAT
>WLLG01000326.1 GCA_009700815.1 Actinomycetota bacterium | reverse complement strand
CGCGTGCAATTGTTGGAGGGCTAGCGGACAAATTGATTGACCCTGTGGACCAAGTCGCCCCCCTCTGGGAACACTGGGATCGACCCGAAATACTCTGGTACCCGGGTGGTCATTTGGGACATGTGATTCGCGGCGACCTGTATTCCTTTATCGACCGCAAGCTGAAGTCTGCGGGTCTGAGCACAGTCTGAATTTGGTTCCGAACGATCGGGTGATAGTTCCAAGCCCTCAGCGCTCGAGTCGAGCGGCGATCTGCTCGCGCATTCGCTCTGCTTCGCGTGTCTTCCCTGCTTGGGTCAGTGCGTCGGTCACTGCGTCGCCAATCTCGTCTGCGTATTCGAGTCGGGCCCAGACGTCGGCGCAGGCCTGGCGCAAGCGGTCATTTCTGTATCCTTCCCCCGCGAGTTGTCGCAGGGCTAGCCGCGTCAACTGCGCTCGAAGTTCCCAACGGGCATCTTCAAAAGTGGAGTCGTAGGCGAACTGCGCGGCGCACAGGTCGGACTCGTACTGCGCGATCAGTTCGATTGACTCTTCCGCAGTCGCCTCAGCGCTCTGCCGCAGCGCCCACACGTCGGCTCCAAGTTCTGCTGTGTCAAGCAATACCATGCCTTCGCTCACCGAGAGGATGCTGTTGGTGGAACCACTCAGGGCTCGTCGTAGTCGGAGTATGACCTGGTGGAATCGGTTGCGCGCCACCTCAGGCGCCACCTCGGGCCACAAGTCATCGAGCACTGCGTCCACGGTTAGGAATCCATTTGAGATGACCAGTAAGGCCAAAAGACGTGCGGCATGTCCTGTTGGCGCTGGGATTTGGTCGTTGCCGCGTTGCAGTTTGAGGAGCGGGCTGAGCAGTCGTATCCGCAGTTGGCTGGATTGGGCAGAGGGATGTTCGGTCCCCGCCAGTCGCAAGAGCCAGACTGGGTCAAGTTCATGCCCGCTCGTTGCGAGGAGTTCTCCGGCGGCCTTGCCGCCGTCGAACACCATGCTGTCCCAAGCCATGCTCGCAACGAACTCCACTAGCCCAGCAGGCTGGCAGCAAAACCATGTGGTAGAGGCAGGTTCTGGGGGGAGTGAGCGGCCTGCGATCATGGTGCGCAGGCGGAAGTCGCTGGCTGCAAGATAGTCGCTGGTGTAACTGGACTGAAGGTGGCCACTAGCTAGGGCGCTTGCCCTGTCCAACCAGATCGAAGCCCGGTCAGAGTCACGTAGGTCCATCATGCGATTGGAAATCCGAGCGGCAAATCCAGGTAGCGCTCGCCGAAGTCGCGGTGCAACGGCTATGAGTTTCCAAGCAGAATCCAGGTCTCGGTCGTTCTCAGCTGAGGGCCCAAATTTGATCAACTGAATACTCGCCCGGACCAGTGCGATACTCGGCACGGCGGCTAGATTTCCGGTCTTTTCGGCCCATTCGGCAGCGGATTCCACATGACTCTCGGCTGCGTCATGATCTGCAAGGCGCCCCAAGACGTCAGCGAGTTCAATGTGCAGGGTTGCGACATCCGGGTGGCCAATCGCCGCAAACGAAATGATGCCGGCTTCGAGGGGTGCCCGAGCTCCAGAGGGGCGGTCGAGCCCCATACCGACTCGTTCGAATGCCGATTGTGCGCGCAGAGCAGCAGTCTCCATGCCGGCACACTCCGCAACTTTGAACGAAAGCTCTTGCAAGCGTCTGCCGTCAAGGACCGTTTCCGGTTCACCCGAGAACAGTTCTGCAACGGCTAGGCCAAAGAGCACCTGTGCCAGACCGCGTTGGGCGGCCTGACTCAGCTCTGCACAGAGGGCCGCCGGATCTGCCGAATTGTCAACGGGGCCAACTCGAGACAATGCGTCCAGGGCGACATGTACAAGCCGTGGGTCTCCGCGTCGCCGGTAGAACTCTGTCTGTAAACCAGCTAGCGCAAGCGAGTCGTCAGTGGTGATGCCGACGGTGTTGGCCAGCACCGTGAGGATGCTTTCTTCTACATTTGGCATCCCAGAAGAGACCTGTTCGATCTGGTCGAGCCAAAATCCTGCCGCCAGATCCAAAATGCTAATTGCCATTCGGCGGTCGCTCACTGGAATCTGCGAGATCAGAGTCCGGAGAAACCGATAGCGACCCTGGTCAAGAAGCCTTGAGCCAACTATTTCTAAGCGATCCTGCAACTGGGTTCGCTCGCCAGCTACTCGGGAAAGCAAAATGAGCGCCGAGTCATTCAACCCGAGACGCTCAAGCAGGTCGGCCCACTGAGTGATCGATGACGGATCATTCGGTTGCAGAAGGAGTTCGGAGCGAAGGGACTCTCGAAGCCTCCATCGCTGTGGATCTGTGGCGATCAGCTCTGGGTGAAGGCGACTAAAGCGCAGCAGCTCCCGTCCCGTAGGAGCTTCATCGAGCAGCGCAGGACTAATTGAAGCCAGTAGGGCGAGCGTCTGTAGATCTGCCTGAGCGGGAGGGCTCAACTCCTTGATTGACTCTTCGACTAGCTCCGGGTCGGCAAAGCTGCCGTCTCGAGCGATGAAAGCAGCAGCTAAGGGCCAGCCACCGGATTGTTCAACAATCTCACTGCCAGTCAGGTTTGAGGAATACATCGCCGCTAGCTCTGCGCACTCCTGCTGATTCATCAGCAGGTCGGTAGCTGAACGGACTGTAATCTGCTGGGAAACTCGTCCCTCTGTGATCTCTTGGGTAGGTTCATCCCGGGAAGTGACGATGATGGAGAGACCGTCTCCTGAAAAATCTAGAAGGTCCGTCAGGATCTGCTGCCGAGAGTCATTGACCAAGTGCAGATCATCAATGATCAGAATCGCCGGCCCAGCGAGTTCCTGCAGGGTGTACATCAGCCGGGCGGAACTGCTGCTGTCGATGACCGGAGGTTGGTGACCAAGGTGCGGGAAACTCTGAGCAAGGGTAGACAGAATCTTTCCTGCGCCCCGGTCTGCTGCGTCTTCATCAGTCAGCCTGCACCAAAGGACCTCCCCAACGAGTTGTTCGGCGAGCTGCGCTGCCGCTACCGACTTTCCAAAGCCCGAAGGTGCGCTGAACAAAAAGCAACGGACCGAATCCAGTTGAGCGCGTAGGCGTGGCCGGTCAATGAGTATCGGATCTGGCGAGCTCAAAGGGGCCATGTATTTGCAAGAGTAGAGGGAAAATCGATTGTGGCTGAACGGTACATGCCGTACCTAGCCGCAGACTCAACCGACGTTGATTCCTGACCACCAGCCGTCATACGCGGCTCCTGTGCCATGCCAGAGAACGTCGTCACGGCCATCTTGGTTCATGTCGCCGGTTGCAGTTTGATACGAGCCGTTGACGGCCACATCGGTCGCCCGATTGAATCCGTTACT
>WLLG01000325.1 GCA_009700815.1 Actinomycetota bacterium | reverse complement strand
CCGGCCTGCGGTGGTGCAACCTGCGCCAGCGTTGCACCTAAGAGTAGTGCCAGAGCTAATACCAGCATTTCGATTCGCACGGACCTGCGCAACTGAGACACGGCAGCAGGTTGAACAGGAGCAGGTTGATCGGCAGCAGGTTGATCAGAAGCAGCTTGATCAGGAGCAGGTTGATCGGGCGCCGGCCCCGTCAGCAGTTTGGGAGCCAGCAGTTTGGGAGTCAGCCGGTAGCGGTTCGAAAGTGCCAGACCGACTGCTACAAACAGCAACACGAGTTTCAGGATCCCCAGTCGTCCGTACCAAGAACTTAATAACTCATTGAGCGGAACTCGATTCAGAATCAGTAGTGCACCAGTGATTCCAAGCATCACCACCGCTCCGATAGCCCAGGGTGACCTTTTGATAACAACTGCTTGAAGCTCAGTTGCAGAGGCCGAGCGAGTTCGGGCTTCCAGCCAGACCAACCCTGCGCCCCAACACAGCGCCGCCATCACATGGCCCAGAGTCAGCGTCACGGACAGCGCAACGGGATTGATCGCAACGGCATGCCCCTCGAGGGCGATGGTCGCCACGCTCAACACTGCAAGAACCGCTAGAGCTCGGTCCGCATTCCTACTGAGTGTTGTTGGCTCATCCGAGTCTGAGGCCCTCGATCGAGCCAGCCCTTGCGTGCAGAGAGCCAAGACCAGCCCGCAGAGCGTGAGTACCAGAGCCAAAGCGGTCAGGCGTCCAGTCGAAGTTGAGAAACTAATTGACCATCCTGTGGAGCGAACGGGACCTGCGGCTGCCACCGAACTGAGTAGACAGAGCAGCGCTCCGATCGATGCAACACCCCAGAGGGCAAGTCGCTGTCGTCGCCGCCAACCAAACAACTGTGGTCTGCCCAAATAGAGCGCTAGCGCTCCTATAGACATCACCGTTCCCAAGATTCGCAGCAGGCTCGGCCACAGCGCAACGCCCGATTCCGCGCCCACCACAGGCTGGGTCAACGTTGCTACCCGCAAGTGAAACAGGTACGCACCACTGACCGCATGGCCATCTGCCGAAACAGCTTTCCATGCAACGGTATACGAGCCATCTGCAGTGAGAGGAGGCACCTGAGCAGTCATCGTGTTGCCTCGGGCGACGGCAGTGACCCCAGAGATCTCGCTCCCGCTCGGATCAAAGAGGCGAATCCCTTGAGCCGGAATGGAGATTGTCTCAGTAAAGCTCAGGCTGATCTCTTTAGGAGACTCCTCTAAGACCGCATCCGGTTCTGGGCTCACCCGGGTGAGAACGGCATGCGCCGAGGCTGGCGCTGCTCCAAAAAGCAGGACACCGAGCAAGAGCGCACATGCGGCTAGGACCCGGGCTGGCAGGGAACTTGGGCGGGGAGGAACCACTTGGCCCAACGTTGAGATACTCAGCATCACTTATTCTCAAGTTATCGCGTCGGGGAGGGCTTGAGCCTTACGCTCACGACGCTTGCGAATCCATCTGACCGAAAAGAACACCAACGCGATGAGGACGATGAAAGAAATCACCGGCACGAGGATGGCCAGAAAGACCATGACCACGGCCATCACATCCTCGATCAACGAGACCACAGGATTCCCTAATCCGCCAGTACCAGCGCTCACAACTGGCCTCAAAGCGCTCCGGCCCATGTGCATCGTTCCACCCAGGGCGATTCCGGCACCCGCTGCAAGCACCGGGTGGGAGTTTGATAACAACTCTGCCTGCGCTGAGAACACGATTGCCCCCGAAACTGGCGCAATGACCAGGCCAAATACGTGCAATACGTGATCGATCATCACAATTTTGTCGCCGATGAGGTCAATAACAAACAGCACACCCAAAATGGCAAGTGCCCAAGTTGAACCAAGTTGCTCATAGCGCCCCGTGAGTTCGACCACCCCAAAGCGCTGCGCTAACCCCAGTCCCAACAGGGGGATCCAAGCGTTAAGCCCAGCCGAGGCCCCGAGCCCTATCGCACCGAGCAGGTTAGTGACCAACATAGGATCCACGGCCTGAGTCTTGCCCATCCGCAGGCTGGGGTTTCCACTCATTGAAAAGAATCACCGCTCAGCCGCACACTAACTCCCTAGTCGGCGGCTGAGGCATCCGACACGACCGAGCAGTAGGTAGACCATGGGGAACGGCATTCAGCCAGCAGAGAGCTGTTCATCAGTACTCGATGCTCTTAACAACAGACCCAAAACCGCGAAAAGTTCTACAAGGCCGAAAGCGCCCAAACGAACTGCTCTAGTCCTAGGTGCAGGCGGCACAGTTGGCATTGCGTTTCATGCTGGCGTGCTCAAAGCCATGGCAGAGGCTGGACTCGATCCAACTGCGGCCGACCTCGTTGTGGGTACGTCCGCCGGTGCAATCGTTGGCTCGATTATGAGAGCTGGAAATGACCTTGATCTGGTCTGGGCTATGGCACATGAGGACCGGAATCCCTTTGCCGAGAACCAGCCATTCGTTCGGCCAGAAGTGGTCTTTAGTCAAGGATGGCGAACGCCAATTGGCCTCGCTCGACGAGTCGCAGGCTCGGCATATGTACTCCACCGCACAGTGATTCGCTGGCCAGCTATTCGTCCACCACTCTCGCTGCAGCATTTCTACCGCGCTGGGATTGGGTCCGTCACCGAGCAGCGAATGGAGTTCGCTAACTGGGCGGGGGAAGAATGGCCCGATGAACACCTAGCGCTGTGCAGCTTTGATATCGTGACAGGGCAACGCGTTGTTCTGGGGCCAGCCGGCGCTCCACGGCCAGCGCTACCCGATGCCATGCGCGCGGCTTCAGCCGTGCCACTGCTCTACCCACCGGTTCGACTTGGACGTCGGCTGCTCATTGACGGTGCAGTGAAGTCCTCTACCAACGTAGATGTCGCTATTGAGGCTGGGGCGGAACTCATCTTGGTTGCCGCTCCGCAATCATTTGCTCCAGACCACAAACCCCCCTTGCACCTGCGAGCAAGCAAGGAACTCTTCAATCGGCAACTCGATCGAGAAATGCTCGCTGCAGACAAAGCAGGAGTTCAGGTCATTGCTATTCGCCCAACAGTTGCCGAGGCGCACGAGCATGGTCTGAACCTGTTGCGCTCCGGTGAACACGGTCGCACAGCCGACCTGTCGCATGAGCACACCTCTCAGGTTCTGAAAACTCCCGAGGGTCGTTCGTTTGCAAAGGCTTGGAAGTCCTCAGTTGCTGCTCAGGCCGCCGCCAGAGTTGCCAGCTGAACCCGACAGCAGTTCTAGGAATAGCAGTAGCAGTAGCAGTAGCAGTAGCAGTAGCAGTAGCAGTATCAGTATCAGTACCAGTTGCAGTAGCAGGACTTGCCGGTGCT
>WLLG01000324.1 GCA_009700815.1 Actinomycetota bacterium | reverse complement strand
GGAACTGCAACATTACGGAAGAACACTCCAGTCTGGCTGGTGTCTCCCACGGCGTAGTTGCCCTTGAACACCACAGTGCTGCCGTCGACGGCTGGCGATCCGGGGAACTGGTCAAACTTTGTTGCCGGTGTGACGCCTGGAACTGCAAACTGATCGTATCCGGGCACTGCACCAAGCAGGGTGGCCCCCGAAGTGAGCGTTCCGTTCACGGTGGCATAGATCCCGCTCGTTCCGACTTTCGTCTCGACGCCGCCTTCTGGTGTGTACGACAACACCGGCACCGATTGTCCTCGCGTAGCAATCATGTTGCTGGTTCTTCCGATTCTTGGAACCGAGGGGAACTCGTTGAACTCCGCTAGCTGGGTATTTGGTGCTGGGACAAAGCTCTTGAGGCCTCCCTTGACATCGGCCACGACGTTGAGAGTGTTCGGGCTGGTAACGGGATTCTTGGAATAGACCCCTCTCGCACCCTCGCCCTTTGTTCGGGCTCGGAAGGCAACCAGGCCCGATGAATTGACGGCCGGCTGGTTGTAGCTATTGAACGTAGCTGTTACCCCCGGAGCGTTGTCTCCGTGATTCGCTACTGTTCGCCACGTAGGTTCAGCGGGAATGGTTGTCGTTGGCGGCGGAACCGTCGTGGGTGGTGTCGGTGACTCACCCTCAACTGTCACGCGGTCAGAAACTTGGCTAGTGCCGCAGCCCAAAAAGGTGGGTTCGCCCGGCCCGACGTTGATAGCCCCTGCGCACACGGTGACGGGGCCGGCTGCAACCTCGAAGGTCTCATCGAAACCGAAGTTGTTCCCGCGCCCAAAGACTTGTCCAACATCGGTTCGAGGCTTGTTTGCATTGAAGCCCCCACTGATCCACTCGCCGTTGATGACGAACACCACCTGAATCGGATCGAGTGTGTCCCAATCAGATGCCCAGCCCTCAACTCTTACGTTTCCATTTCCTCCTGTTACCACATCTAGGTAGCCGGAGGGAGAAGACGAGCTGCCCGGCGGGGGAGCAGGAATACACCCCGCTAACACAGTGGCGAGAGTAACGAAACCAAGAAGAATCGCTAGCGGCTTTGTAAGGAATGAGTAACTCTTGGACTTGCTATTGAGTGACATGGATTCGATCTTGGGGCTTTGAATACGCTCCGCGACAGGGCACAAGGTCACTCCTCCCAGAGCGATCCTTCTGCAGGGCTGGATTTGGGACTATCGCCCCTACCCCTCCCTAGGCGGCGGGAGACAAGATCACATGTGAGGTGATGAGATGTTCTTTCGTGATCGATATGACGCAGGCCGACAACTAGCGGCCGAACTTCAAAAACGGGAATTTGAAGACGCGGTAGTGCTCGGCTTGCCGCGTGGTGGGGTTCCTGTTGCGGCGAAGGTGGCTGATGCGCTTGAGGTGCCTCTTGATGTCCTTCTGGTTCGCAAGCTGGGTCTTCCAGCGCATCGCGAGTTTGCGATCGGTGCAATCGGAGAGGGCGGGGTTCGAGTTGTCGATCTGGCGATGTGCGAGTCCTACCGAGTGAGTAGCGCCGAGCTTGCGCAGGTAGATGCAGAGGAGCGGATTGAACTGAAGCGCAGGTCGCAGTTGTATAGGAAGGGCCTGCCGCCAATCTCGTTGGACGGCCACACAGCAATTTTGGTAGACGACGGCGTAGCGACTGGTTCAACGGCGCTTGCAGCAAGTCAGGTGGCACGCAAGCTCGGAGCCAAGAAGGTGATTCTGGCAGTACCCGTTGGATCTGCCTCTGCTGTTGAAGAACTACGCCAGCACGTTGATGAGGTGATTTGTCTTCGAGTTCCGGAGCGCTTCCGCGCAGTTGGTCAGTGGTATGTGGACTTCTCCGAGACTCCCGACGAGCAGGTCATCGAGCTCCTTCAACGGCACCGAAAACTGATGACGGGGACTCGCACATCCTCTCAGCGCGTTGCTTCTGAACCTTTGCCAGCAGGGTCCGGACTCGGGCTAGGTGTAGAGCTTCCAGTGTGGATGAGCCAGATCGATCGAGAGATTGAGATCCGCGACGACTCAGCAGTGCTTGCCGGTCACCTCAGCGTGCCGGAGCGCCCGATAGGCGTTGTTCTTTTTGCCCACGGAAGCGGGAGTAGTCGCCATAGTCCGCGAAACCAGGCCGTGGCAGCGGTTTTGAACCAAGCTCGAATCGCAACGCTTCTGCTTGACCTTCTGACGCCAGAGGAGGAACGCGAACGGGCGAATGTTTTTGACATTCCGCTGCTTGGTAGGCGGTTGCTTCTGGCTTCAGACTGGCTAGAGCAACAACCAGAGACGGCCGGTGTCAGCCTCGGCTATTTCGGGGCGAGCACCGGGGCTGGTGCAGCGCTTTGGGCCGCAGCAGACCCAGCGTCACGCGTGCGTGCTGTGGTGTCGCGCGGTGGTCGTCCCGACTTAGCAGGGTCGCGCCTGAGCGATGTTCGTGCGAGCACTCTTATGATTGTGGGGAGCCATGACCCACATGTGCTGCAGTTGAATGGGGCTGCGGCCGAGCGGCTTCGCTGCGAGTACGAGTGCGCCGTGGTGCCAGGAGCCGGTCACCTGTTTGAAGAGCCGGGAGCTTTAGAAACCGCTGCTGGTTTGGCCCGAGACTGGTTTTTGGAACACTTCTCGGAAGTACTAGTACCGGGGGGCAACCGATGAGCGTTGACGAGGGTCTCCTTGCTGTAGACCAGCACGCAATCGCTCTGACGGGAGCATCTGAGGATTACGACGAACTCCTCAACATGGTGGGCAACCGCAGATTTGTGCTCCTCGGTGAAGCAAGCCACGGCAGCCACGAGTTTTATCGAGAGCGCGCTCGGATTACTCAGCGACTTATCGATGAGCTGGGATTCAACGCTGTGGCCGTTGAGGCAGATTGGCCCGATGCCTACAGAGTGAACCGATATGTGCTCGGGCAGTCCGAGGATACCGATGCCCGCTCAGCACTCAGCGACTTCCGAAGGTTTCCTTCATGGATGTGGCGCAACGAGGACGTGGTGAACTTTCTCAATTGGCTTCGGGCGCGTAACGACGCTCACTACCCGCAGATGAAGGCCGGCTTTTATGGGCTCGACCTGTACAGCCTCTCGGCCTCAATGGAAGCAGTCGTGCGTTACTTGGACTCTGTAGATCCACAAGCTGCAGCAGCAGCGCGTGAGCGATACAGTTGCTTCGATCGCGTTCGCGCCGAGGGCTCCGAGTACGGCCACGCAGTTGCTCGCGATGTCATGGTGCCCTGCGAGGACGAAGCTGTGGCTCAGCTCGTGGAGCTTCGGCGACTCTCAGCAGCAGCGCTGGCTCGCGATGGGCTAGCGGCAGAAGATGAGTACTTTTTCGCCGAGCGGAAT
>WLLG01000323.1 GCA_009700815.1 Actinomycetota bacterium | reverse complement strand
CCCTTGCGGGGCGGTTCGCGCCAAGCGTTTGCATCACGGGCAATTCTCGCTGCGCTGATGGCTCCGAGTTGGGGGATCTATTCAGGCTACGAGCAGTGCGAGAACACGGCTCTGGCCAATAAGGAGGAGTACAAGTTCTCCGAGAAATATGAGATCAAGAACCGCAACCATGCAAGCTCTGATTCGTTATGGCCGCTCCTGAGCGAGCTCAATCGCATTCGACGTGATCACCGTGCAACCTGGCGTATGAACTCACTGCGGTTTCACTACGTTGATCATGAGCAGGTGATCGCCTTTACCCATCACTGCACAGTGCAAACCGAGGCCGGCCCGGTGAACGACACCCTCTTGGTGGTAGTCAATCTGACACCGGATGAAATCTGTGAGGCAACGGTCTACCTCGACTTGGACACGCTTGGTTTCAGTGGAGCAGCCTCCCTTACCGTGCGTGATGAGCTGACCGATGAGAGCTGGCAATGGGGGCCATCAGGGAACTACGTGCGATTCGATCCAGCGGAGCGAGTGGCACATATTTTCAGCCTCACGGACTAACAGCTCGCTAGCTGTGATTCGTTGCCCTCGTGCGAACTGGGCGTCGATGCGGCAGACTGAGCCGATGAATGATCGAACCGTTGCTCGCTCCATTGCCCTCGGCCGGGTGGCCTTCGGCCTGACCATGTTGCTGATCCCGCACACGGTGTTGGCTCGCGTCGGAGAGGATCAGTCGGGGCCACTCATGTGGATGGCTCGAGCATTTGGCATTCGGGACATGGTTCTTGGATTCGGGGCGATCATGGAACTCACCGAAGAGGATCCCGAAGGGCGCTGGGTGGCCTATGGGGCAGCGGCCGATACCTGCGACGCTGTTGCTGCAGTGGTGTGGCGTGAGGAACTCGGCGTTGCGGGCATGGCAGCTACTCTTTCTCTCGCAGTCCCCGCCGCCGCCGGTGGCTGGTGGTCGGCATTCGGTTTGCACCGAAACCGAGCCGCTCACGGCGCCGATACGATGAGAACGTGATTCAACCTCCCACTTCCGGTTCAATACTCTCGTCAAACTCACAGTGGTACCGTTCCGCGATTTTCTACGAGGTGCATGTTCGCGGGTTCTTCGACGGCTCAAATGACGGCAATGGTGACCTCCGAGGCCTGACTTCCAAGCTGGATTATTTGGAGTGGCTTGGCATTGACTGCCTGTGGCTGCTGCCCTTTTATGAGTCCCCGCTGCGAGATGGCGGGTATGACATCTCGGACTTCTTGACCGTGCACCCAGATTTTGGGACCACTGATGATGCAGCCCACCTGATCGAAGAGGCGCACCGTCGCGGGATTCGCGTGGTTGCAGACATGGTGATGAACCACACCTCGGATCAGCACCCTTGGTTTCTGGAATCTCGACAAGACTCCACGAACCCCAAGGCGGACTGGTATGTGTGGGGAGATGACGATCAGCGCTGGAGCGATGCTCGGGTCATCTTTGTAGATACGGAGCCCTCAAACTGGAGCTTCGATCATCAGAGGCAGCAGTACTACTGGCATCGCTTCTTTCACCATCAGCCAGATCTGAACTATCGCAACCCCGAGGTTCAAGACGCAATGATCGAGGTGATCTGTCATTGGCTTGGACTTGGCCTTGATGGGTTCCGACTCGATGCTGTCCCGTATTTGTTTGAAGCCGATGGAACCAACGGCGAAAATCTGCCGGAGACGCATGAGTATCTTCGCCGGGTGCGCAGTGAGATCGATGCCCGTTACCCCGGCAAAGTGCTGCTAGCCGAGGCAAACCAGTGGCCAGAGGACGTGGTGGAGTACTTCGGTGACGGCGACGAATGCCACATGTGTTTCCACTTCCCGCTCATGCCGCGAATGTTCATGTCACTTCGTCGCGAGGAGCGAACACCGATCACTGAAATTCTGGAGCGAACCCCAGAGATTCCCGAGGGGTGTCAGTGGGGAATCTTCCTACGAAATCACGATGAACTCACCCTAGAGATGGTGACTGATGAAGAGCGCGATTACATGTGGGCCGAGTACGCCAAGGACCCAAGAATGCGGCGCAACGTTGGCATCAGTCGCCGATTGTTTCCTCTTGTAGAAAATGACCGCCGACAGGCCGAGTTGCTACATGCGTTGCTCCTGAGCCTGCCTGGTACGCCCATTTTGTATTACGGGGATGAGATCGGAATGGGTGACAACATTTACCTTGGTGATCGCGACGGCGTGCGAACACCAATGCAATGGAGCCCGGATCGCAACGGCGGGTTCTCAACAGCGGACTTTGCGCAGTTGTATCTTCCGCCACTCATGGACCCCGTATATGGGTTCCAATCAGTCAACGTCGAGGCCGAGCGCCGAAACAGCGGATCGTTCCTGAACTGGTTCCGACGCATGTTGCATGTACGGCGGCAGCACCCGCTCTTTGGGCTCGGCGGATTCGAGGTTTTAGAGGTTTCGACTCCAGCTGTATTTGCCTACCTGCGAACCCCGGCAGCCGATGATGAACATGCAAACCCCGTGCTCTGTGTCAACAATTTCTCGGGCGCTGCTCAACCGGCAGAGTTGTATCTATCGCATCTAGCGGGGCGAGTTCCTGTTGAACTCCTCGGCCAGGTTGCATTTCCTGCAATTGGTGACCTTCCGTACTTCGTCACTCTGCCACCATATGAGTACCTATGGTTCGAACTCACCGAGCCGACGGGGTAGAACTCACTATCGACGCTGAAACGTTTTCCCGCGAACTTGTTGCGCTTCTTCCGGCATTTCTAGCCGGGCAGCGCTGGTATTCGGCTGTGGATGAGCCGCGGGTTGAGTTGCGCAAGGTCGATACTCTTGCTGACGGCTGGCCCACCCTGATGTGGTTGCTCGTCGAAGTGCGGGGTAACAATGGGGCAGGCGTGCCGAGTTGGTATCAAGTGCCCCTCGGTGCAACTGCAGAGCGGCCAGACCACGTTGCGGAATCTGCGGTCCTCGGAGAGATCAGTTCGCCCAGAGGACCCACGCATCTGTTCGACGCGTTGGCCGATGATGAACTCGCTCTGCGGTTTGCGCACATTGTGGCTCCGGATCTTCACCCTCACTCGGCTCGGGTGCAGGGTGGCGAACAATCGAATACGTCCATTGTGTTGGACGAGCGCTACATCATGAAGGTGTTCCGGCGCGTTCAACCGGGAGCAAACCCCGATGTTGAAGTCACCGAGGCCTTGGGCAAGGTGGGCTTTGGCGCAGTTCCTGTTCCGGTAGCGATTTGGCGACGCAATCAAACTGACCTAGCTGTTGTGAGGCGTTACGAGCGCAGCCGTGGCGAAGGGTTTGAGCTAGCAACTGACTCCCTTCGCGAACTGTTTAACCGCAGGCGGCCGCCTCGGGATTGCAAGCT
>WLLG01000322.1 GCA_009700815.1 Actinomycetota bacterium | reverse complement strand
TCAACGCCTGATGATCGAGCAAGGCATTACATCGCAGGACCTTGCCGACCTTGTCGTGAAGAACCGAGCCAATGGCGTTCTGAACCCCAACGCCATGTTTCGCTCGGCTGTCACTCGTGAGCAAGTCCTGGCGTCGACCTTGGTCTGTGATCCGCTCCACCTCTGGATGCTGTGCTCACCAAATGAGGGTGCTGCGGCTGTGGTGTTGCAGCGAGCAGATCTGGCCCCGGCCGGTTCGGTTCGCCTGCTTGCTACGGCATTACGAAGCCACCTCCCGGGCTCGGTTCTCGATGAATCAACCCCCTTAGCTGGGCTCAGCGCCGACCAAATCACACCGCCATCCACCCTTGCTGCTGATGCGGCCTACGAAGAGGCAGGCCTCGGCCCCACCGACCTTGACGTGATCGAATGCCAAGACACTGACGCCGCTCGGGAACTCCTGACCTGGCCCGAGCTGGGGCTATGTGATGCGGGCCAGCAACCACAGATTTTGGCTGAGGGGGCCTTTGCCCTTGGCGGCCGCTTGCCCGTGAATTCCTCGGGCGGGTTGCTGTCAAAAGGTGAGCCTCTTGGAGCATCTGCGCTGGGTCAGATTGTTGAACTCGTGCATCAGCTTCGAGGTGAGGCAGGCCCTCGCCAAGTTGAGTCGGCCAGAGTTGGCTTGGCGCATACGATCGGTCGTGGCGCCAACGCCTCGGTCACCATCTTGCAGGCCGCAGAGCAAGGGGCACTAGGCGGCCACTAGAACTGACGCCAGCGTCAGGTAAGCTGGCTAGGTGAACACACCTCGTGAATGTCACAGCGCACTCCTGTCAATCGGTGTAGCGGCACCCTCCCTTCGGCTTCCTGCTGCGCAAGTGGCAGCTGGCTGGGGCAGAACCGGTGGTCGCGGTCAGGTCGCTGTCTGTAGCCCATCCGAAGATGCCCTCACCCTTGCTTGGCTAGCTGCAAGTCGAGCACTCGATTCTGCAAGCATTCCTCCTGAAGAAATCGGCGGGATCTGGTGGGGGTGCACCCGAGCACCCTTCGCAGAAGGTCCAAGCCTGAGCTTTCTTGGAGCAGCGCTCAGGCTGCAAACAAACAGCGAGGCCGCACTGCTCTCTGGCTCGCCTCATGCCGGGATCGATGCACTACTTGCCGCCGATGATGCGGTCACCTCTGGACGGGTCCGCACGGCCCTCGTCATTGCCTCAGACTCAATCCTCCCAGCCCTTGGATCCGGGCTAGAGGCTGCGAGTGGTGCCGGCGCAGTGGCAGTGCTGCTGTCAGCAGAAGGGCCTGCCTTACTGGGCCAAGTGACCACTCAGTGGTCACCGGTTCTGGACCGCTACAGAGGAGACCTAGAAACCGAGACTCGAGAGGTCTACGACGGCCGCCTCTTCCGAGAGCAAGTGTTCTTGCCCCTGTGTCAGACAGTTGGGTCGGCGCTCACAGCAGACCCGAGCAGTCGCTGGTCCCTGCCCGATCCAGATGGTCGCCTTGGTCGAACACTCGGTGAGCGACTCGGGTCAGTGAAGGTTGTGTCGACTACAGCCCGAGCCGAACTTGGCGATACAGGGGCGGCTGCGCCGCTTCTTGGCCTTGCGGCTGCCATGGGAGACCCCGGAACTCTGATTGCTGTTGGTTTCGGTGGTGGGCGTGCCACTGCCATCTCGATTCAGATCAACGCTCCAGTTCCTGGATCCTCCCTAGTGGAGCAACATCTGAGCGGTGGCCAAGAGGTGTCCTACACCGAGGCACTCCGCTGCCGTGGCCAACTCTCTGCTTCTGGCGAAACTGTAGAGATGGCCGTGCCCCCTGGTTCTGCCATGTTTGTTCGCGGCTCACATGAGATGTTGGCCCTTCTCGGCGCCCGTTGCTTGGCCTGTGCGACAGTCAACACCCCTCCTAATGTCCACCCGACTTGTATTCGTTGTGGGGCAATCGAGTTTGAGCTCGTTCCGCTTCCCCTGCACGGAACCGTGCAAACTTTCGTGGTCAACCAGACCATGCCCGCACCATTCGTCGCACCGCTGCCGCTGATCGTGCTCGACTTAGAAGATGGCTCTCGAATCTCCGTTCAGGGAGCGAGCGATGGGTCAGACCTGCATATCGGGGTAGCTGTCGACCTGCAGTTACGTCGATACGCCCTTGAGAGGGGCGTCCCCATTTATGGCTACGCGGCCTTGGTATCTACTGCGAGCGAGAACACAATCGAGAGGCCATCAGCATGAAAACCCCAGGGCCATGGAACAAAGTTGCCGTTGTTGGCGCAGGAATGATCCGCTTCGGCGAACTGTTCGATCAGAGCTACGAGCAGATGGCCGCCGGAGCTTGGCGTGCCTGCCGAGAGTCCGTTGACTTAGGTCTCGACCCGTCACAGGTTGAGGCCATGTTCGTCGCTACTCAACGCGGCACCCTGTGGGGCCAAGAAGGCATCGGTGGCAACACCGTGCCAAGCGCAATCGGGCTGAGCGGTGTTGCCTGCACCCGCATCGAAAACGCTTGCCCGACTGGGTCTGATGCGTTCCGAGTGGGTGCCATGGCGGTGGCCTCTGGGGTGCACGACGTGGTGCTTGTCATCGGTGTCGAGAAGATGCGAGATAAGTCCGCCGAGGAGGGCTTGCTAGCGCGAGCTGCAGGTGGACACCCGATCTACACACGAGGCGAATCTGCACCCGTGCTCTTTGCCCCGTTCGCCACGCGTCACATGCACGAGTACGGCACCACAAAAGAGATGTTGGCATCTGTTGCAGTCAAAAATCACTACAACGGCGCACTCGACCCCTTCGCTCACTTCCAGAACGAAATCACTGTTGATCAAGTTCTGGCTGCTCCAGAAGTCTGCTCCCCGCTCGGGCTGCTCGATTGCTGCCCCCAAACCGATGGTGCCGCAGCCGTGTTGCTCGTTTCCGCTGAGCGCGCTCACGAGTTCACTGACACTCCCGTGTTCGTAGCGGGCTTTGGAGTCGCCACCGATCACCCCTACCTACATGAAAAACAGGACTATTTGGGACTACTCGCTAGTCGACTGGCCTCCGCTCGGGCTTACGAGATGGCGGGGATCAATCCCAAACAGTTGGACTGCGCCGAGGTGCACGACTGCTTCACGATCACCGAGATTCTAGATATTGAAGACCTCGGATTCTGTGAAAAAGGAAGTGGTGGTGCCTTCTCGGCCGCCGGAGAAACTGCAATCGGAGGCTCGATGCCAGTCAACACCTCGGGCGGGTTGCTGGCCAAGGGCCATCCCATCGGGGCCACCGGAATTGCCCAAATTATTGAACTCTGGTGGCAGCTGCGTGAAGAGGCCGGGCCTCGACAAGTGGCGCTAAGAAATGGCTACGCGTTGCAACACAATGTGGGCGGCCGCGGCTCAGGCGTATCCGTTGTGAACATCCT
>WLLG01000321.1 GCA_009700815.1 Actinomycetota bacterium | reverse complement strand
CGGCCTCTATGACCTGGTCCTGATCGGTGGGTTCCAAATAGGGATGCATTGGCAGACTGAGTACGGAAGTTGCAAGTGTCTCCGACACTTCAACTCCCCCGTCGCCGATCGGGAATCCCTGATACGCAGTCTGCTGGTGAAGCGGTCGCGGGTAGTACACCGCCGTTGGCACACCATCGGCTTGAAGAGCGGCAATCACGCCCGCCCGGTCATCAACTTGAATGGTGTACTGAGCCCAAGTCGAGCGAGCTCCGACCGGGGTAGTCGGCACAACCACAGCAGCAGCGAGCCCATCCGCATAGCGATCTGCAACTGCTTGGCGGGCCTGGATCTCATCACCAAACACCGACAGTTTTTGCAACAAGATGGCCGCTTGGATCGTATCGAGCCGACCGTTTATACCGATGCGAACGTTGTCGTATTTCTCGGTCCCAGAACCGTGGACTCTGATGGACTTGAGTATCTCGACGTGGGCAGGGTCTGTTGCAATGATTGCCCCTCCGTCCCCGTAGCAACCCAAGGGCTTTGCAGGGAAGAACGAAGTGGTCGTCATCGAAGCCATCGAGCCAACCGAGGCACCGTTTCTCGCAGCGCCAAAACTTTGTGCGGCATCGGCAATCACCCACATCCCGAGCGGAGCAACTACCTCATCGATAGACGTGTAATCCGCTGGTAATCCGAACAGGTCGACTGGAATGACGCCGACGGGGCGCAGGCCGTTCGGCACGCTAGCTATGGCTTGAGCGAGTTTGACAACATCAAGGTTGAACGTCTGTGCATCAACATCCACAAACACGGGGGTCGCCCCCAACAGAGCAACAGCCTCAGCTGTTGATGCAAATGTAAATGTCGGCACAAACACTGCGTCGCCCGGACCCACCCCATGCACCATGAGTGCCATCATCAGGGCGTCGGTTCCGCTTGCACAAGAGACCACATGTGCGGCACCGCAGAACTCGCCTAGGGCGGCTTCTAGTTCTGCGACCTCTGGTCCCATGATGTAGCGACCATGGTCAAGAACGCGAGTGATTGCTTGATCGATTCCTTCTCGTAGCCGCGCCTGTTGCGCAACAAGGTCAATGAACTGCATCTGAACTCCGTTATCCGATTTTTGCCGAGTTGGACTGCTCAGGGGTATCCACTAGCGATAACACGCCGTCTATCTCTTGGTATTTCTGGCCGGTTCTTGGACAGGTCAGATCTTCACCAAGACGTTCACCCTCATGGCTCATCCACCCAATCTGACGAGCCGGGGAACCAACAACTAATGCGTGCGCAGCAACATCGCTCGTCACCGTGGACCCCGCACCGATAAAGGCATACGCCCCAATCTCGGTTCCACACACGATGGTTGCATTGGCCCCAATGGTTGCACCGGTTCGAACCAGTGTGGTCATGAACTCGTCTTTGCGAGACACCTCGGCCCGAGGGTTATAGACATTGGTGAACACGCAGGAGGGACCGCAAAATACGCCGTCTTCAAGTGTGACCCCGGCGTACACACTGACGTTGTTTTGGATGCGGCAGCGATCACCTACGGTGACATCAGGGCCGACTACAACGTTCTGGCCAAGTGCGCAGTCCTCGCCCACGGAGCTGCCCGAGAGCACATGGCTGAAATGCCAAACCTTGGTTCCCGCTCCGATCTGCACACCCTCGTCCACATAGGCGCTCTCGTGAACGAAGACCCCTGGGTGCACCTCGCTGCTGGTCTTGGCAGCCCTCGTGGCTGCGCCAACGACGGGCGCGTCCGCAGCAAGCGAAGCTTGCGCAGTTGCCAAGACATCAAGCACGCGAACACCCTCGTGTCCATCGGTGCGAGGGGTCTCTCCCGTACGAACACAGTGCAAGAAGTGTTCACATTCCAGTTTCAAAGGCTCAGACTCTGCGAGTGGTACAGCCACGGGTTCACCACGAACTGGTACGGGTGTGAGTCCATCCCAAGTCACGCCGTGTTCAAAGATGGTGAGTTTGGAATCCCAAGGAGCTAGGTCATCAAAAACCGCCATTGCATCCGAGCCCACTACTACTAGGCGTTGCTCCTTGAAGGGATGCAACCAAGAAACAAAAACATGTGCACGAGGACCACTCGGAAAGGTCATATGCGTAGTGGTGACGTCTGGAACATCCTCACTGAGAAATGTTGAGCCGACAGCTGACACATGATCTGGGCTTTCACCGGCTAGGGCCAACAGCATTGACAAATCATGCGGGGCAAAGCTCCAGAGGATGTTCTCTTCCCGCCGGAATCGGCCCAAGTTGAGGCGGTTGGAGTAGAGGTAGCGCAGCTCTCCGAGGGCGCCGTCGCTGACTAGTTGACGAACTGCCAAGAACGCTGGGTGGTACTGCAGCAGGTGACCAACCATGAGCGTCTGGTTGAGTTCATCGGCCCGAGCAACCACGCGCCTCGCATCATCAAGGTCAAGCGCCAGAGGCTTCTCAACAAACACATGCTTACCTGCGTCCAAAGCTTGCAGCGTGACAGCCGCGTGGTCTTTGGCCGGTGCAGCCACTACCACGGCGTCAATTTCTGGATCAGCCAGAATCTGCTCTAACGAGCCGTAGGGCACGGAATACTTTGCCGAGAGGGCCGCAGCGTTTTCGGCATCGGGATCTACGATCGCCACCAGAGCGCCAAGTTCGGAGAAGGTACGGACCAGGTTCTTACCCCAGTGGCCGCAGCCAATCACCGCAACTCTCGGATCGCGCATTATTGCTGTTGCCACTCGTGCCCCTATCGCAACTTACAGAATTCTCAAGTATACGTTGTCAGTCTTGAGTTCAACCCGAGGGCATTTTGCCGCGCCGCTACAACGACTTTTGCGTTCACCTGCCGGCCGCATCTGACACCGCCCGCAACCAGCGGGGAGCTATCACATCAACATCATGATGAGTCCGGACGAACTCATGCAACCGCTGCCCAAGGTCTTCAGCTAATGCCCTCGAGGCCAACACCTGCTCAACTGCGGCGACAAACCAGCGGACATCTTGGCGGCTTCCAACAAGTCCTCGCCCGTCAGCGAGCAGATCAGGAAGTCCACCCGTGGGCATGGCAACGACTGCTCGGCGATACAAGCCAGCCTCAAGGGCCACCAACGGAAGGGGGTCCTCACGACTCGGCAGAACAAAGACTGCAGCATGCGAGAGCAACTTCCATGGGTCAGCAGATTCTGGAATCCAATTCACTAGATCTGTTCGACCAACCGCACTGGCATCTGCTCCGGTAGGGCGACCGCCCACCCACCCCACCTGAGCAGGGCTGCTCACTCGCTGAAGCGCATGCGCAACTGCCGCGAGCCGGTCGGTTCCCTTGCGCCAACCTGGGGTGCCAGCTCCTAAAACCCACTGGACTGAATCAGTTTCGGGAGCACTGCTCTCGGCCTCATTGCTCTCGG
>WLLG01000320.1 GCA_009700815.1 Actinomycetota bacterium | reverse complement strand
GTTCTGATCGTCTTCCTTGGGTTGTACCCCAAACCAATGCTTGACCGAATCGAGCCGTCAGTGGAGCGGTTGCTCGCTCATGTTGATGCTGAAGTGGAGGGGTTTGAGCTCCGAGAAGTCAAGTTTGTAGCCCCGCTTCCTGGTGAAGTAGAGGCTGGTCACAGTGAGGCTGGCAAAACGGAGGCCGGTCACACTGAGTCTGGCAAAACCGAGGCCGGTCACACAGAGGGGAAGCCCTGATGATTGCTCGCATAGTTCAGGATGCCCCCGTGCAGACCCTTGCCGCTGAGGCCGCGTCGGGAACCCCCGAAATCATCTGGTCGGCGATTGCGCCGAACCTGATTCTGATGCTTGGCGGGGTGTTGCTACTCACCGTTGTCTCGCTGTTGCGTGGGAAGTCTCCTTCTTGGTTCCCAGCAGCCTGGACGGTGGTGACTGCAGCGCTTGCTCTGCTTGCACTTTTTCCCCTTTGGGCTCGAGTGCAAGACGAAGGTGCTCAAACAGTCATGGCCGGAGCAGTTGGCCTTGATGGATTCTCCCTATTTGTGACTGGCATTATTTGCTTGTCAGTGATTATGGGTGCGTTGCTCCTAGAAGGATACGTGCGCCGAGAGGGCCTTGAGGGAGCCGAGTGGTACGTGCTGTTGCTGCTGTCTGCCTCTGGTGGGGTCACGATGGCCTCGGCAAACGATCTGATCGTGATGTTCATTGGCCTAGAGATTCTGTCGGTTGCGGCCTACGTGCTCACCGCCATGCATTCCAAGCGCATCTCCTCTCAAGAAGCCGGACTCAAGTACTTCGTTCTAGGAGCCTTTGCATCTGCATTCTTGCTCTACGGAATTGCATTGACATACGGGGCTACCGGGTCGACCAATTTGGTTCGTATTCAGCGCTTCTTGTCAGACACGGTGATTACTCAGAACGGTTTGCTGTTAGCTGGCTTTGCCTTCATGCTCGTGGGATTCGGATTCAAGATTGGCGCTGCGCCGTTCCATACATGGGCACCTGATGTGTATCAAGGTGCGCCATCTCCGGTGACGGCCTATATGGCATCGGGTATCAAGGCAGCGGGTTTTGCAGGGCTGCTTCGAGTCTTTGTGGTTACGTTCGGGCCAACCTACGGAGCCGATTGGCGACCGATGGTCTATGCGCTTGCAGTGTTGAGCCTGTTGGTTGGCTCGTTTATGGCCATTGTGCAGACCAACGTCAAGCGAATGCTCGCCTACTCATCCATTAGCCACGCTGGGTTCATTCTTGTAGCCGTCGAGGCCTCATCTACTCAGGGAACCTCCGCTGCGCTGTTCTACTTGCTTGCCTACACCTTTATGGTCACTGGCAGCTTTGCAATCGTTACCATCATGGGTCGCACCGGTGATGGAACACACGCTCTTGACGACTACCGGGGCCTTGGTCGTGCTCGGCCAGGTTTGGCCCTGATCTTTACTGTGTTCCTGCTAGCTCAGGCGGGTGTTCCCTTTACTGCAGGGTTCCTGTCCAAGTTCTACGTCATCAATTCTGTGGTGGCCGAGGGGCAGTATGCCTTGGCCGTAATTGCCATGGTCTCGGCAGTAGTAGCAGCCTTCTTGTACCTACGAGTCGTTGTCGCCATGTACTTCTCAGAGGATCCGGCAGCAGAACTCATGGAATCCAGAATCAAGGTCCCAGTTGGAGCTTCGATTGCTCTGGTGATTGCCGTAGTTGGAACCTTGTGGCTAGGAATCGTCCCTGGCGCAGTAACAAATGTGGCGAACGATGCCGTAGCTCAACTCGTGGCCTTCAAGAGCTAACAAGCATCTCAATGCTGCAGGTACTAGGTACTAGGTACCAGGTGCCTAGTTCCAAGTGGTTCGACTCATTGCACTGATGGAGAGTGCTTGCCTAAGATTTAGGCCCCGGTCGGCAGAGATAGTTCAGCGTTGGGGTGGGGGCATCAGAGCATGGGTTGGAACAAGCGCAATCGAAGCAGATACATCATTGCTTCTGGAGGCCGGTCTGGGACGGGTCTGCTAGCTCACGCACTGTGGTCCACGGGTGTTCTTGGTAAGCCCGAGGAATATTTCAATGAGGCCGATTTAGCCGCGCATGCCCATCGGTGGCATGTGAACACCCCGGAGACCGAAGCAGACTCTGCTCCATACCTCAAGGCGTACAAGAATGCGTCTTCGACGAGGAACGGCGTATCTGGCCTGAAAGTGATGACAGGCTCGCTCAGCACGATCGGACAACTGATTGGAACTGAGGCGGCCGCTACTCCCACCGAGATCCTGTTGGCCCTAGGAATCACGATGATGTTTCTTGTAGTCCGTGAAGACCGGATTGCGGCAGCAATGTCGACTTGGCGGGCACAGCAAACGGGAGAATTTAAGAGGTTCGAAGGAGCAGAACCTGTCTCCTCAGAGGATTTCGGCACGCCCAGCGATGAAACTATTCAAGGGCTGCTGAATGACTCCTATTGGGCTGAGACCCAGTGGAACTCGGTAGATCCTGAGCGGATTGCAGTGCACAAATTTGTTTATGAGGATTTCTCTGAGGACGTCCCTGGGACAGTCGCCCAAATCGCTGATCATCTAGGCGTGCGGCGACCCGAGGTTCCCCCTGACGCACGGTTGCCTGTTCGGATTCAGGATGATCACTTTGCGAAGGTGATTACTGAGTACAAACAGCGACACCCCCATGATCCACCCCGCTCGATTCCTCCTCCGCCAGACCGGCACTAGGGGCTCTGGCTCAGGACGAAACGTCTTTTTGGGGGTGCTTGCAGGACAGAAATGCGCATTTGTGAGAGGTGTAGCGTTGTTGTTCTTCTTGGAGGACTGGTCTCGTGAGTGACATGCCAACAGATGATCAAGGCTTGCAACGCCCGAAACGCATCCGCTTTCCTTTTTCGCGCAGGACCACTAGTTCTCCGCCTGCCGATCCCAGCACCAGTCACTTTGACCTAGCTGAGGAGGACTCGAATTGGGATGCCGAATGGGAAGGGTACGCAGCCGGTAACGAGGCCTTGACGCAGAGCGGTCTGGGTCAGTTGCAAGCGGTTGTGCAGCTTCCAATGGGCCAGGTTGAACTGCGAGGGGAGTTCCCTCAAGAGGTCCTAGATATTCTGAGCGATCTACTGACAGTTGAGTCTGAACTGAACGCCGCCCAAGAGGAGTCGCCTCGCTTCGACACGGAGGAGCAAGGGGTGCTTCCTCGGTTGAGTTTTTGGTTTACAGCCGAAGGCGATCACGGCGCTGAGACAGATGGGGCCTGGCGGTTAGAAAAGGACGCTGCCGAAGTAGTCGAGTTCGGCCAAGAAACCTCGGCATTGTTTCCCGCACTGTGGAAGCAACTGCTCATCATTTCGGCGGAACTCAACCCCTCGGTGCTGCACCTTTGTGTTCCCTGTCTGGAACTAAACGGC
>WLLG01000032.1 GCA_009700815.1 Actinomycetota bacterium | reverse complement strand
CTCGCTGCTGCTGTGGTTGTGCCGACTACCCCGGTCGGAGCTCGCTCGACTTGGGCTCAGTACACCATTCAAGTTGATGACCGGGCGGGCGTGATTGCCGCACTTCAAGCCGATGGCGTGCCAACGGCGGTGTACTACCCGCGGCCGCTTCATCAGCAGACTGCGTATCAGGGATTCCCTATCGGCGACGGGGGAGTTGAAGTGTCGGAGACACTTGCAACTTCCGTCCTCAGTCTGCCAATGCATCCCTATTTGGAACCCGCCGATCAGGACCAGGTCATAGAGGCCGTTCGAAGAGCAGTTTCTCGCTGAGTTCACCAAGCCACGCTTCTTCAAGGCGCACTCCTAGGCTCACATGATGAAGATCACCTTTCTTGCTATCAACTACGCACCTTCAGTTGGCGGCGCGCAACAATTGGTGCAACGCATTGCCGAGGGTCTTGTTCAGCGCCACGGCCACCAAGTAACCGTGGTCACAACCGACGCCCTGTACGCCCCAGCAGGCAAGAATCCAGGGAAGATCCCAATTGATCGCGAAGTGATTGCAGGGGTCGAGGTGTTGCGTCTGCCAGTATCACATCGGACCCACGACTTTCTCCGAGCTCTTCGCCGTATCGGTGCGAGATTCGGTCGCCCGATTGTTCCATCGGTCACGGCCTACGGACCTTGGGGTGCAAAGCTTGCTCTGGGCGCTCGTAGGGCAGCACAGGGATCCGATGTTGTGATTGGCGTTTCAGCGCCATTTACGACGGTGCCCGCTGCCGCCAAGTTCACTCCCCGCAAACGAGCGGCATTTGTTGCGCTTCCCATTTTGCACCTAGGGGAATGGGTGCCGAAAGGCTCACTGTTGAAAGCGCTTCGGCGAGCCGACCTATGCGTTGCCCTGACTACGGCGGAGCAAGCTTGGCTGGTTGATCATGGGGTGGAGTCTTCAAGAAGCGCAGTGATACCGCCCGGCTGTTCGAGTGCTGAGTCGCTCATTGATCCACCGACTGCACGAGCACAGCTTGGTCTCGTTGAAGGACCCACTGTTCTCTTTATCGGACGTCTGGCAGCACACAAGGGGATCGACACCCTCCTCGCAGCCTGTCCGCAGTTGCTCGCCGCCCATCCGGACTTGAGGGTCGTACTTGCCGGAAGTCGTACTGGGTGGTCGGGGTTAGAAGCAGCGCTTGCTTCGCTGCCCGAGGAGGCAGCCGAACGAATCCAGGTACTCGAGGACTTCGCCGAGGCCGATCGCGATGTCATTCTTGCCGCGGCAGAAATTGTCGTGGTGCCATCTCGCGAAGAGGCGTTCGGCCTAGTAATCCTAGAAGCCTGGGCGGCAAAGCGGCCCGTTGTTGCATCCGATATAGCTGCAATAGCTTCGGTAATTTCTGATGGGGTCGATGGGCTACTCGTGCCGGTGGGTGAGCCCGCAGCGCTCGGCGCAGCTGTGAGTTCACTGCTCGAGAACCCAGCTACTGCGCAGCGGCTCGGCTTAGCAGGACACGAGCGCATTCCCACTGAGTTCTCTTGGGAGGCTGTTGTAGACCGTTGGAACGAAGAACTTGTGGCGGTGGCCCCGACAGAGGGCCGCTCAGAACGTTCGCTGAAGGGCGTGACCTGACATGTGCGGAATCGTGGGAATGTTGCTCAGGGATGCGCTGAGCCCCGAAGACATAGCTGAAGTTGCTGCGCTCAGCGAACTTATGCAGCGGCGAGGGCCAGATGATTCTGGAGCTTGGGATGACGGAGAATCTTGCGCTCTCGGCTTTCGCAGACTGTCAATCATCGACCTCTCCCAACGCGGGCATCAGCCGATGGTTACCGAGGATGGCCAAGATGTCTTGGTGTTCAACGGCGAGGTCTACAACTTCCGTGAGCTTCGAACCGAACTCATCTCCCTTGGACGTACCTTTCGCTCTGATTCTGATACCGAGGTTGTGCTGCAATCACTCGCCGAGTGGGGCACAGATGCGCTCCCACGTTTCAATGGCATGTTCGCACTTGCTTGGTATCGGCCTGCGATCAAGACGCTGGTGCTAGCTAGGGACCCCGTTGGCATCAAGCCTCTCTACTGGTGGCGTTCAGCCGAAGCATTCGTATTCGGGTCACAGTACGACCAAGTCATTCGCCATTCTCGATGCGACCGAACTCGAGTTGATCCCGGGGCATTGAACATGTACCTGCGGCTGGGGTACCTGCCAGGTCGTTACGCACTTCTGAGCGATACTGGCCAAGTCGCGCCCGGACATCTTCTGGAGATTCGGCCGGGTGCTGAACCCTCGGTCCGCAGATTCCGGCCAGCGTTCACACCTGTCGCAGGAGCGGATCGCCTCAGCGGTCAGGCTGCGCTTGATGCAGTGGCAGACGGGGTAGCCAACGCCGTACAACGACAACGCGTGAGTGACGTTGAAGTCGGGGCATTCTTGTCGGGCGGAGTTGATTCACCGCTCGTCACCTCTCACCTTCAAGCGGCAGCGGACCACCCCGTCCCCGCCTTCACTATTGGTACTGATGACCCAAGTAGCGATGAGTCCGAAGCTGCCCGTGTCTATGCAGAGATTCTCGGGGTTGACTTCAACCTCCGCCGAATAGATGGCGCAACCGCTGTGGCATTAGTGGATGATGTGGCTGCAGCGAACACAGAGCCATTTGGCGATTACTCCTCGTTCCCCACACTGTTGGTCTCGGCGCTTGCGGCTGAATCGGTCAAGACCGTGCAGTCAGGTGACGGTGGCGACGAACTGTTTTGGGGATATCCAAGATTCACCAAGGTTGCCGAGGCCGCAAAATGGTTTGGCCTGCCGAAGTCGCTGCGGGTTGCTGCCTATGGCGCGACAAAGCCGCTGCCGAACCCAAAGCGACCACCGCGCGGGGTGATGTTCCCAACACTGGGGGACTGGTACCTAGATGCGCACTCTGGGCTACGGGATGCTGACTTTGAACGCATCGCCCCCGACCTTGGCGACCTGCCTGCAGACTTCGACCTGTTCAGCTTGTCTGAAAAGCCGAGCAGAGACGAGTTGTTTCAATGGATGAGGTCAAACGAACTTGCCTGCCATCTGCCGATGGTGCTACAGAAGGTGGATCGGGCAGCCATGTTTCATTCTCTAGAGGTTCGGGTGCCACTGCTTGATCTCGAACTGCTTGACCTAGCGCAGCGGATCGATCCCACTGACTGCATGCGCAGCGGCATCGGAAAGCTTCCCTTGCGAAACGCACTCGGCCAACAGGTGCCGCCGGAGAGTATCCCGATTCCTAAAAAGGGATTTACGGTGCCCATGGCACAGTGGTTGAGAACCGACCTTCGTGGCCACGTTGAGGAACTCCTGCTTGAGCGTGACCCGTTTCCAAACGGCTTTTTTGACCGAGAGCAACTGAAGCTGTGGTGCGAGGATCATTTCTCCGGTCGCCTTGACAGACACCGCGGCCTCTGGAACCTGCTTGCCCTGCAACTCTGGGCAGACCGCCACGCCAAGCCGCTTCCGTCTTCGCAGTCAGTGCTCTGACACATGGCCCGAATCACGCTTGTCGTCAACGAATTCGACACCGGATCAGAAACCTTTCTGCATGCGTTAGCAAGAATTCTGGATGATGACGGCCACGAGGTAACCGAGTATTCACTACTCGACAGCAGAACGCGTCAACATGCACAGCCCGGGCGCGCCATGGCCTTGCCTGCAGCCAACTCCGCAAGGTTCCCCTGGGCTGCAGCGAAGCTAGCCACCCGTTCCTCGCACGCGTCGGCCACCGCGATGTCTCGGGCTAGGGCTCGCTTTGGGCGCAGTTCTCGTGCAGTGCGCGCTGCACTGCAAGCAGCACCTCTTCTTGCAACTCAACCAGATGTTGTTCATATCTCGTTCAGCGGCATTGCTCTGAGTTTGGATGACGCACTCGAGTTGCTCGATACAGACACGCGGGTGATCGTGTCGTGTCGAGGGACCGGCGAGCTCGTGAGTCCTGTGCTTCATCCTGAACGTTCCGAGGCACTCAGTTCAGTGCTCAACCGCTGCGATCGAGTGCACGCAGTGTCTGAAGCAGTAGCAGCGGCTGTGGTCGGTATGGGTGTTGACCCGGAGTGCATTCGCGTGATCCGTCCAGCCGTGAACACCGAGAAGTTCAGCCGCACGACTCCCTATCAGCCAATCAATTCGGATTTGCAGATCAGAATGATCACAGTTGGCCGACTGCACTGGATTAAAGACGTTTCTACGACGTTGAGTGCGCTGGCCGAGCTGCGAGCGAGTGGTTTTGATGCCAGATTGACCATCATCGGTGACGGTCCCGAGAAGGATGCTCTGCGATTCCGGGCCTCTGCTCTAGGACTGACAGATTCTGTTCGTTTCGCAGGTTTACTGCCCCCAGAACAGGTCCGCCAAGAACTCGAAGGCTCGCAGTTGTTCGTGCTGTCGAGTTTGTCTGAAGGCACGAGTAACGCTGCGCTCGAGGCAATGGCGCTTGAGTTGCCAGTGATAGTGACCGGGGTGGGTGGCATGCCCGAGGTGATTGAAGATGGCGTCACGGGTTGGGTGGTTCCCCCCAGCAATCCCGCTAAACTCGCAGAGTCGATGATTCGTGCGGTTACGAACAGTTCTCTTGCTGAACAGCTTGGGCAGGCTGGCCGTGCGAGCCTCGCCAAGGGGCTTACGTTGGAAATGCAAAGCAGTGCAATCCGCAAAATGTACGGGGATCTCTTATGAGTACTCAGAGCGCCCAGAGCGACTCAACTCCGACAGGTTCTGCCGAAGCTGCAGAATTTGAAGAAGCTGCAGTGCTCCCTCCAGCTGTCATTGCGAGCACGGCAGAACAATTGTTTCAGGATCCCACTGACAAAAACGTGCCGATGCTCCCCACCTTGCGCATGCTCTTCAAGGGCGAGTATCCATCCTTGGTCGTCATGGCGACTACGGCGTTTTTGGGTGGAGTCTGCGAGGCGACTCTGCTTTTGCTGATTGCAAACTTGGCGCTCTCCATAGGCGGTGGTGACCTATCAGGGCAGAAGTCGCTGATGTTTGGCCTCGATCAGCTTCCCATTCGCACCCTCTTCTTGGTTGCGATTCTTCTGACAACAGTCCGCCTGGGCTTGCAGTACATCGCGTCACGGTCAGGGGCACGCCTGACCTCACGGCTCACGCAGAACCTGCGCAACGGGACTTTCGAAGACTTTATTGGCGCATCTTGGGAGGTGCAGTCGGCAATTCCCGAGGCCGCAGTTCAGGACCTTTTGCAGCGGCACCTTGCAAAGACTCAGGCTGCCGTCATCAGCGTTGGCATGCTCATGAGTTCTGGCTTCATGGTGTTGGCGCTGCTCATGTCGGCGTTCGCAGTCGATGCTCGTGCCTCGGGGGCAATCGTCATCTTTGGCGGGTTCCTCTTTATGGGCCTTCGTCCGATGACGATCAAAGCCAAACGGCTCGGCCGCCAACAGATGCAACAAGGCGTGATCTACAGCGTGCAATCACGTGAGGCGATTGACCTGAGCCTCGAGATCCGGGCGTTCGGCGTCAGCACTGACGTTGCCGATCGCCTTGACAAGTCGACGCGCAGCGAAATCGCCTCGCTGTATAAGGCTCAACTGATGGCGCGCATGGTCACAGGTATCTATACCTCTGCTGCTGTGCTCATCATTCTGGCGGCGCTCGTGGCCATGGACGCATTCTTGGATCAGCCGTTAGCCGCCGTTGGCGCAATCGTCGTGGTTCTTGTCCGTGCGCTCAACCAAACCAGTGGGATTCAGGCGGGTTATCACGGTCTGGGAGATTTAGTTCCTTATATTCAGCGGCTTTTCGCTGAGCGGCAGTTCTTCCGCGATTCGCGGCCGCCCTCCGGCTCGGTTCACCTCGAGAGCATCGGAAAAATTGAGTTCACGGACGCTGGTTATTCCTATGACGGCGTTCATGATGCACTTCAGGGTGTGAGCTTTACTGTCGAACCAGGTGAGGCTGTCGGCATTATCGGCCCATCGGGTAGCGGCAAGTCAACGTTGATTCAGTTGCTCCTCCGACTCCGTCATGCCAGCACTGGGACCTACCAGCTTGATGGTGTGCCGGTAGGCGATATCGAGGATCAGTCGTGGTTCTCCATGATTGCTTTTGTCCCACAAGACAGCCGGATCTATGACGACACGGTGGCGAACAACATCAGGTTCTTCCGGCCGGGTGTGAGCGATGAACAGATCATGGAAGCCGCTCGCCGAGCCCATGTGCATGAAGAGATTCTGGCCATGCCGGACGGCTACGACACCGTGCTCGGTTCACGCGGCGGCTCGCTCTCGGGTGGGCAGCGGCAGCGAGTGGCAATTGCTCGCGCACTCGTCCGCCGGCCCGCCATGCTGGTGCTCGACGAACCAACAAGTGCACTCGACATGCAGTCAGAGTCACTTGTTCATGAGACCTTGAATGAACTCAAAGGGTCGGTCACCTTGTTTGTGATTGCGCATCGACTCTCTACGCTGAATAGCTGTGATCGAATCATGGTGATGGATCACGGCAAGCTGCAGGCCTTTGGCGACCGCACCGATCTAGAGAGCAACAACGCCTTCTATAAAGAGGCTCTAGCGCTCTCTCGGATTCGTACCTGACCTGTTCGGCACGGCCACAGATGAAAACAGATTCTCGTGTTCTGGTTCCGATTACGTACGGGTTTAGCGTTCGTTACTTTGTACCCACAGGAGTACTAGCTGGCCTGGCGCAGGTGTGTCACCCTGTCATCGCATTGGGGTGGGATGACCCCGAGTTGCGGGCCCTGCTTGAGAGCAGCGGATATGAAGTGCTGCAGTTACCCGAGGCGAAACTGTCTCACGAGTACCGCATGTTTCGGCGCAAGCAGAGCATTCTTCATGACCGCCGACTCAACAGCCCTACCACCAAGATCCGTAGAGCTCGGCAACTCTCGATGATGCATGCACCGAGGGACCGGTTCTTGAACCAACTGCGCTCAGCGGTTGATGCAGTGGCTGTGTCGTTACCCGGAGCCGGCGCACGTCTCGAGCGTGACGAGCCCGAACAGCTCAGCCGCGGAACAAACCTTGGAGATTTTGCGGATTTTCTCGACACGCTCAACCTAGATGCAGTCCTTAGCATCACTCCCTATCACGATCAGGACGGGTTGCTCCTGTACGCGGCTCAGCAAAGCGGCCTGCCCTCAATTACTTCCGTTATCTCGTTCGATAACCCAACTACTCGGGAGCGAATGCTGGCATGCAGTGACCAACTGCTTGTTTGGAATAAGTACAACCGGACCGAACTAGTCAGAACGTACCCGCACCTAGAAGCTGAGCGAGTCAAGGTTGTAGGTGCTCCGCAGTTTGATCTTCATCGCAAGCCAGAACTACTGATGAGCCGAGACGAGTGGTGCAGCGCACTCTCGCTCCCTCCGGACCGGCCGATCATTTTGTACGGCGCTGGTCCAGCACATCTGGTTCCGGGTGAGGCCTCACTCATCCGATTGCTTGATGACGCGATTAACCAAGGTCGGTTCTCGGAGGACCCCTACATTCTCGTGCGTCGTCACCCAGCGGAGCCGCCAGAGGCTTGGTCTGAGCTGAGCAGCCAGCTTCGCCACGGTCAGGTTGTCGACCCATGGGCAGCAGGGATCTCGTCATTCCGCGGGTGGCCTTCCGAGGAGGACATCATCATCCAGATGTCCTCGCTTGCGCATTGCGTGGTTCACATCAACGTGTGTTCATCCATGACGCTCGACGGGGCGATGTTTGATCGGCCACAGATCGGACCCAGATTCGTTCCGGGTGCGACATTCTCTGAGAATTCGCGAATCAAAGACATGTACAGCCAGGAGCACTGGCTGCCCATTACTGCCTCGGGTGGGCTCAGGACCGTTGATAGCGCTGAGGAACTGATTCTGGCTACGGCACACGCGCTGGAACACCCAGAGGAGGGCTCAGAAGCACGTCAGCGCATGATTAACGACTTGTTGACCTACACCGATGGGCAGTCCTCACAGCGACTCGTGGATGCGGTTGCTGCCCTGACTGGCTGACTGGCTTGCCGACTGACTGGCTTGCCGCCTGACCTGCGTGGCAGTTTCTAGGAGGTGGTGATCAGCTCTGAGTATGCGGACATAAACCTGCCCACCTGGTGGCTGATGTCTAGGCGCTCATCGGCTGTTATCGCTGCAGCCAAACCGAGCCGTGAGCGGGTATCTGCGCTGCCAGCGAGCTCAGCGAGGTGATCACACATCGCTCCAGTGTCGCCAACCTCAACCAAGATTCCGTTTACGCCATCTTCAACAACTTCAGCCATTCCGCCGCAGCGGGTGCTCACCACGGGCAGGCCAGCCGCCATTGCCTCGAGCACGGCATTTGAGATTCCTTCGCTCAGACTCGGAAGAAGGAGCGCGTCGGCCCAACCAAGCAACTCTTTGATCTCTGGTTGACCAAGACTGCCAACCAGACTCACTGAGTCCTCGCAGCCAAGTTCATGGATCATGAACATCAACTTCTCTCGCTCGGGTCCTTCACCCGCAATCCGGTACTCAACTGCAATGCCTCGTTTTCGAAGTGCAGCTACTGCTCGAATGCTGTCGTCGAATCCCTTTTTCCAATGAAGCCGCCCAATGGAGAGCAATCGGAATGGGCCCTCGTGCTCAAGTCTGCGGTCTCGAAGCGCCGAGAACTGATCGACCGGAATTGCCGGTCGGTTGACGAGAATCTTGTCGGCTGGGGCACCGAGTCCCTCGACCGTTTGCCGCATATCATCGGAGACGCAATGAATGAGATCGGCGATCTCAAAGACTCGCTCCAGAGCCACCCGTCGCTGTGGGTTCTTGAGGGGCTCAATCTGCTCGGCCGCTCCGCGGCAGCTCACAGCAATCTTCGTGTCTCGATGGAGCCTCGGAAGTTCATCAAGGTAGGAGGCGGCGATGCCGGAGAATTCAAAATGGGCAATGTCTGAGTCAATAGCGCGTAGCGGCGCAAGAGTCACCCGCTGACGCAGTCCGCCAGACTGCTTCTGGCCTCCTCCGAGCACAGCTGAAAAGGCAGCGGGCCAAGCTGATCGACTCGATGCCTGAAGTGCTACTCGCGGTGACTGCCAGGGCATGAGGGAGAGCATTGGAAACCCCAGTTCAGCGCTGCTCGCAGTGAATGAGGTTGAGGCAACGGTGACGGCCATGCCGGCCTCACGTAGGCCAATGAGTTTTCGAAGAATAAATGTCTGTGACGGCGCCGGAAAGCGGCTGACCACAGCAGTAAGTGATGGCAGATTCTGGGCCACGGCCCCCCTTAGTGTGAGTTGCTGACTCAATCTTCGCTGATGAGCAAATCTTGAAATACCTTATCGACGCCTCGAGCCCAGATTTCATTCCCTGCTAGCAACGCGCAGAAGCGCTCAGCGCTGTCTCCGGTCCCGAACTGCAAACTGGGCTCTGCTCGCTGCATGCCCTCAGCCACCGTCATTGCTGCTGCCACCTCTGCTGCAGAAATTCCGGAGTGAATGATGCTCGGATGGTCCGCCCGCCCGCGTTGCCGCGATCCGATGTCAACGCTGGGGACTCCATAGATTGGCGCCTCGCGAATTCCAGCGCTTGAGTTTCCAATGAGCATCTCTGCATGGCGCAGAAGCGTTAAGAAGGCTTCAAACCGAAGTGAGGGAAAGACCCGGAATCGTTCGTCTCCGTCGAGTCGCTCGTAAGCATCCAGAATGACCTCGGAGCCTGGATCATTATTGGGATGCACGATGACGGCGTTCCCATCACGTTTGATGAGGGCATCGATCATCCCGGAGGCCACCGCAGCATTTGTCTGAACGTCTTCGGTTGTAACCCCATGCAAAATCACTAGCGCATAAGAATCGAAGGGAATCTCGTAATCAGAAAGTACCTCGCCTAACGAGGGCAAGCTGTCGGAGAGCATGACATCAATATCAGGTGATCCAATCGCCCACACGGTTGCTGAGTCCTCCCCGAGTTGCACCACTCGACGTTTGGACTCCTCGTTTGCCACTAGGTGAATGTGCGACAGCTTCGACACTGCATGACGCAAGACTCCGTCAATTGTGCCGGAGAGCTCGCCACCCTCAACATGTGCGACGGCCACATTGCGCAACGCTCCGCCGGCAGCCCCACCAAGTGCCTCAACCCGATCCCCGTGCACCACGATCAGGTCGGGTCGGTCCTCATCGATGAGTTCGGCAAGACCCTCAATAGTTCGGGCCAAAATCCGATCCATTGAGTCGCCCTCGCTTTGGTTGTCGAACTCGCGAATATGCACGCCCGGCTCGAGCCGGCGAACTTCATTGACCGTTGAGCCGTACTTTGGCATCAGATGCATGCCGGTCACGAGCACAGTGACGCGGATTCCGGGCAGCTCTGATGCGCCAACAATGAGTGGCTTCAGCTTGCCGAAATCTGCTCGAGTACCCGTCAGGAAGCAGATATGCCTCGTTGCGGGTAGGTCTTGCTCAGCGCTGAACATCAGACCAGCGGAGTTGGTAATTGGCGGGTAGTGCCCGGGTAGCAAACTTTCCGAGAAGGCTCTCGTACTCCGGGGCCAGAATCTCACCAGTTCCTGGGCGTTTCACCCACAGGTTCCTCGCGTCGAAACTGTCGCCAGCGTTTACCTCGCACAGCGTAACCACCGAGGCATACGCAAAATCGATGGTTGGCTGTTCCTCTTCAAGAATGGTTTTCGACCCGCCAAGTGCCTCATGGGCCCAGCGACTGCCATCCACAAGGTCCCTGAGGTCTTCTGGAGTCATCGAAATCTCGATATCTGGTCCGTCCCAGTTAGCGTCGCTGGTGAAGTGTCGTTCCAAAATGCTCGCCCCGAGTGCGACCGCGGCAATGGCTACGTGATTGCTCAGCGTGTGATCCGACAGTCCAAGCACGGCATCAGGGAACGCATCTCGAAGCTCAGCTAGGGCACCGAGGCGCACTTTGTTACGCGGCGTTGGGTAAAGGCTTGTGCAGTGCAGGAGGGCGAACGGGGTGCGGTGCTTGCGGAAAATCTCAACTGATCGTGCAACAGAACTCAGGTCGTTCATGCCGGTAGACAAAATCACGGGCTTCCCGAAAGATGCAATATGTTCGATCAGTGGCAAGTTGTTGCACTCGCCCGATCCAATTTTGTAAGCAGCTACGTCCATGCCACGAAGATGATCCGCTGCCTCGCGTGAGAACGGTGTTGAGAGATATGTCAGGCCACGCTCTTCGGCGTATGCCTTCAGGGCTCGCTCCTGTTCCCAGGTCAGCGTGCACCTACTGATGATGTCCCAGATTGAGACATCCGCATTTGCAGGGATTACGTCATTGGGAATCATCTCGTCAGCGGGGGAGTGAGATTGGAACTTCACTACCTCGGCCCCAGCTGTGGCGGCATCATCAATCATGCGCCGGGCTTTAGCCATGTCACCCTCATGGTTGATTCCAATTTCGGGAATCACATATGGCGGGTAAGCCGTGCCGATCTTTCGCCCTGCGATTTCTAGCTCTGGTTCGACTGCTTGTTCATTCACCATGCCGTCCAGCCTCCGTCCACGGCCAAGTTCTGGCCGGTCACATATGCCGAGAGGTCACTTACTAAGAACAAGCAGGCCCCCATGTAGTCCTCTTCGGTTGCCATCCGCTGTAGTGGTGTTCGAGATTCATAGGCAGTTCGAAACGAGTCTGGGTGGTCGCGAAATACCCCGCCAGGGCTAAGGCAGTTGACGCGAATATCGGGAGCCAAGGTTGTCGCCATCCACTTGGTCAGTTGGATGACCCCACCCTTGCTCGCAGCGTACCCAGCGGCGTTACCCATCTCGGTGCCTTCATAGATGCGCCAGTCCGGACCCACCATTCCATATGTTGAGCCCACCGTGACAACAGAACCGTGTCCACTCGACCGCAGCGCAGGAGTGCAGGCCTGAGTCAGCACGAATACTGCAGTCAGGTTGATCTCGAGGGCTTGTCGCCAGACGCTGGTTGCTTGTTGTTCGAACGGGGTGGTCCAGTTGTCCAGAGGTTCAGAACTGACAAGTGCAGCAAAATGGACAAGACCGTCGATACTCCCGGTCCGGTCGAGTACCTGCTCTGCTATCGAGCGTGTGGCCTCTTCATCAGAGAGGTCACAAGGCACAGCGAACGCTGATCCTGAGCGGCCTTGTTCAGCCTCTTCTGCTGCTGAAGTGCAGGCCTCTGCGTTCAGGTCGACTACTGCGACCGTGGCACCTCGTTCTACGAGGGCTGCTGTGGCTGCGCGCCCAATATGACCCGCACCTCCGGTGACGATCACGGTTCGGCCTGTTAGGTCTGACATCTCGGCGATGCT
>WLLG01000319.1 GCA_009700815.1 Actinomycetota bacterium | reverse complement strand
TATCTCCGGTCAGCAGGACCGGGACCAGGCCCAATTCCTGTAACCGTGAAATCGCCTCTGAACTGCTCGGCCGGGGAGTGTCACCAATCACCAGAACTGCTCGAACTACCCCTCCCCAAGCTGCCAGCACTGCAGTTCTGCCAAGTAATTCAGCTGCATCCTGAGCGGCAATCAACTCAGCGCTGAGTTCAATTGCGTTTTCTGCCATCAGAGCCTGCGTGCCAGCAAACACCTGCTGCCCATCAACTTGCCCAGTGACGCCCTTGCCCTGCTCACTCCAGAACTCAGTGACCTCGAGCAGCGCCCCTGTCTTGCCGAGCGCAGCCGAAGTAATGGCTCTCCCAACGGGATGTTCAGACGCCGCTTCAAGGGCGCCTATCAGGCGAAGAACCTGATCTGAGTCTGTGCTGTCAGCGGCCACTACCTGCAAGAGGACCATCTTGGCCGAGGTGATCGTTCCCGTCTTGTCCAAAACAATGGTGTCAATCTGACGGGTCGACTCCAAGATCTCTGGACCTTTGATCAAAATCCCAAGCTGAGCTCCCCTACCAGTTCCCACCAACAACGCAGTGGGCGTGGCAAGCCCCAGTGCACACGGGCAGGCAATAATCAGCACTGCAACCGCTGCGCTAAAGGCAGTCTCGGCACCTGCTCCCGTGAGCAACCAGTACGCCAAGGTGAGAACTGCTATCAGCAGCACGACTGGCACGAAGACACCTGCCACCCGATCAGCGAGGCGCTGAACGGGGGCCTTGCCCGATTGCGCCTGTTCCACAAGCTTGCTGATCTGCGCCAAGGCAGTGTCTGAACCCACGCTTGTCGCTTCAACAATGAGTCGACCACCGGCATTGAGGGTGGCACCCGTAACGGAGTCCCCAGGGCCGACTTCGACGGGAATGGACTCACCAGTCAGCAGCGACATGTCGATTGCGGAGCGCCCCTCCACCACGATGCCGTCGGTCGAGAGTTTTTCCCCGGGGCGGACGACAAACTGTTCCCCCACCTGGAGTTCCTCTATGGGAATTCTGAGTTCTTCCCCATTGCGAAGAACTGCCACGTCCCGAGCCCCTAAGTCAGCAAGAGCTCTCAGTGCGGCACCTGAGCGCTGCTTTGCCCGAGCCTCGAAGTATCGCCCAGCCAATAGGAAGACGGTGACAGCAGTAGCCACCTCGAAATACACCTCGGGCATGCCCGTCATTCCAGTCATGCCATCCATTCCAGTCACGCCCGCCTGATTCACGAGCAACTCGTAGAGTGACCAGAAATATGCTGACAAGGTTCCAATAGAAATGAGTGTGTCCATGGTTGCTTTGCCGTGGCGCAGGTTCATCCATGTAGCGCGGTGAAATGGGTAGGCGCCCCAGAACACCACAGGAGTAGCTAGGGCAAGGCTCCACCACTGCCAGTTGGTCACTTGCAGTGCCGGAATCATTGCCATTGCGACCACTGGGACAGTGAGCACTGAGCAAGCAAGGAGTCGGTTACGAGGTGCTGTGAGCTGCTGCTGCTGTTGTTCCTGCTGCTGTTGGTTCTGGGGCAGGGCCTGTAAGGATTCGGCCGAGTAGCCGGTCTGGACGACTGCTTGAATCAATTGTGATTCATCAAGTTCGTTCAGGCTGTAGATAGTGGCGCGTTCAGTTGCATAGTTGACCAAGGCGTCAACGCCGTCAATCTGGTTGAGGGCCTTTTCGACGTGGGCCGCACAAGATGCGCAGGTCATCCCGGTGATATGGAGTTGAACCTCGTGTTGTTCATGGCTCACTTGATCAGTCACGCTTCTTATTTTATACCCCCCTAGGGTATATTCGCAACCGCGCTCTGACGGCGTAGAACCTGAACGCACCAGGGCAGATACAAGGACCTAGATGAAGACTCGCCTGCGCTGTACAGGCCGCGGTGAGAGGACCAAGCAAAGGAAACAAAGCAAGCCAGGAGAAAGTACGGGGCCGCACCCACTCCGAAGAGCTCGAGACCCATGATGGTGCACGCAATTGGAGCATTCGCAGCACCACCGAATACCGCAACAAAGCCAAGAGCCGCTAAGAACGGCACGGGAAGATGCAGCAGTAGAGCCAAACTGGCGCCCAACGTGGCCCCCATCACAAACAGCGGCGTCACTTCCCCACCGACAAAGCCAGAGCCAAGGGTGACTGCAGTGAGCAGCAACTTGGCTGCGAAAGCCCAAGTCGGCACTGGACCACCGAACAAACTCTGCTCGATCAGTCCAATCGAAAGCCCGTTGTAAATGCGGGTGTGCCACAACAAACTCAGTGCAATGACAACCAGCCCGCCAAAGAATGGCCGGGCCGGAAACCAACTCAGCAGTCGTGCAAATATCAACTTGATGAGGTGCACCGTGACCGAAAAAACCGTTCCAATGAGCCCAAAGGCCACGGCCGCGATTGTTACCTTCAGCAGCACGATGAAGGACAGCTCAATATGGCCAAGATCGGGAGTGAGCGTATGGGTAATCCCAAGCCACGTGACAATCACACTCCCAGTTACAGATGCCACCAAACAGGGCACCACTGCTTTCAGATGCTTGCCAGTTTTGCGTTGAACCTCTAAGCCAAACACGGCGCCTGCTAGAGGAACTCCAAACACGGCGCCAAACCCCGCAGATATTGCAGCCACGAGCAAAATTCTCCGATGGGCTGGGCTGATGCGCAGCGTTCGCGAGGCCCAATCCGTCAGGCTGCCGCTCATCTGAATAGCTGCACCTTCTCGACCTGCGGAACCTCCAAAGAGTTGCGTCATCACCGTTCCAACAAAGATCATCGGAGCCATCCGCCGAGGCACCCAAGCCTGCGGGTCATGGATCTCATCGATAATCAGGTTGTTTCCCTCGGCTGCGCGTCCACCGCCATAGTGGTAGACAAGGCCAATGGCCAGACCAGCCACTGGAAGGCCGAACAGCAGCGCAGGGTGCGAGAGCCGTGTAGCAGTTGCCCACTCAAGGGTTAGCAAGAACGCTGCAGAGGACAGCCCGGCTAGCAGCCCGACCAGCAGGCTCAACGCCAGCAGGACTACCTGCTCACTGAGACGCTGAGGCCAACTCACTTAGGCAAGCTCCACCAGTTCAAGCATGGACTCATCAAAGTGATCAAGCTGCCCCTCGGGCATCATGAGTACCCGATCAGGCTGCAAGGCCCGCACAAATTCCGGATCATGGCTAACCAAAATAATGGTGCCGGGCCACTGAGAAAACGCCTCGCCAACAGCAGTTCGAGACATGGGATCCAAGTTATTTGTGGGCTCATCTAACAGCAGCAAGTTGTGGCCGCCAACCACGAGTTGCGCCAGAGCAAGTTTGGTCTTTTCGCCACCCGACAGGGTGGCGGCATCCTGAAAGGCCTTGTCACCGGAAAGCCCAAACATCCCCATGACACCGCGTAGTTCCTGATCGCCGAT
>WLLG01000318.1 GCA_009700815.1 Actinomycetota bacterium | reverse complement strand
TCTCCAACACCCATGCAGCAGATCACCTTCTCGCACATGCGACCCCAGGTGAGCTGTTGGATGAGTTCGTAGGATTCGCCGATGCTGCTCGCAGTGTGGGTTGCTCCAAATTTGAGTGCTTGTTCACGCTTGAACTCAATTGGATCAATCGCAATGATGTAGCGAGCTCCAGCTAGGCGGGCACCTTGCACGGCTGCGGCACCAATTCCACCAATGCCTACTACTGCAACGGTGTCTCCTGGGCGGACCTCTGCGGCGTACACCGAGGATCCCCAACCGGTGGTCACACCACAGCCAACAAGGCAGGCCAATTCCAGAGGAATGTCGTCTTCAATCTTCACACATGACATCTCGTTCACGACCGTGTGCTTCGAGAATGTTCCCAGACAGACCATGGTCCACAGATCGGTCCCGTCCTCTGAGTGGTGCCGAGTGGTGCCATCAAGCTGCGCTCCGACAAGCAAGGCTGCTCCGTTGTCACACAGGTTTGAATGGCCGTCGGCGCAGGGCTGGCAGTGTCCGCATGCAGGCACAAAGCTAAAGACCACGTGATCCCCGGGTGCTACTCGAGTCACACCTTCTCCTACCTCCATCACAATCCCGGCGCCTTCGTGGCCGCCAATGAGTGGGGTCACCCCTGGCAGGTCTCCAGTGCGGCAGTGATCATCGGAATGACACATCCCAGAGGCAGTGAGTTCTACGAGTACTTCACCGGCCTTGGGTGGGTCCAAAGTGATGGTCTCAACACTCCAGGGCTTGCCTTGTTCCCAAAGAATTGCGGCTTGAGTCTGCATGGTGAATCTCCAATTGTAAGGGGGTGGGTCTGGGGTGAGTGAGAAAAATGTGTGGTGTTACTTTGCTGCGTCGGTCGTATCGGAAGGCGTGCCGACTGGAACAATTCCAAGATCATGATAGGTAAATACAGGAAGGTAGGGGACCGCTCGTTCAGCAAAGTACACCGCAGCAATATCGCTGCGGTCAACCATGGTGACAGCAGCCACAACCTGAGCGCCGGTTTCGCAAACTTGTTCGAAGGCCTTCTGTATAGAGCCTCCAGTTGTGACGATGTCATCAACTAATACAACCCTGCTGCTGCTAGTCAGCTTGGCTCCTTCAACTAGTTGATTGGTGCCGCGGCCCTTGGCTTGTTTGCGCACCACAAACCATTCGCGATCATCTCCAAGGTGGGTGACTACCCCGTGCGCAAACTGATCGGCACCCAAAGTCAGCCCGCCGATTGCATCAAACTCAATTCCAGTACGGGCGAGTTCATCCACGATTACTTTGCAAGCCAGTTGTAGATCGGCACCGCGAGATAGCCCATATTTGGCGTCAATGAAGTCTCGGCTCATCTCGCCCGAGGACAGCTGACGGGGTTCTTCGAACTGCAGCAACGCTCGGTTCTTGATGATGCGAAGTAGCTCAGTTCGTTCTTGGCTGAACTCAGCAGAGCTCGCAGAAGGTGCAGTCATGACGCAGAACTTACTGTTCTGCGGGCACATCGGCGATATCACAGCAGTATCGTTTGCTATGTCAGAGAACTCAGGCCCTGCCAGCCAACCGAATGCCAGCCCTCCGAATGTCACCCCTCCGAATGTCACCCCTCCGGATTCCGCTGCGAGCACCGTTCGTCGGGAGGCACATCTAGCCACCTACTCACGCGACAGCATCTATCAAGTTCTGGACGCGGGATATTTGGCTCACGTTGGGATCATCGCCGCTGACGGGCGGCCAACTGTGATTCCTACCTTGTTTGGTAGAGAGGGGGAGGTGTTGTATCTGCACGGGTCTGTGGCGAGTCGGCTGGTACGCACTTTGGCAGGAGGGGCGGATTGTTCGGTGGAAGTCACGCTCGTAGATGGTCTGGTGCTTGCGCGTTCAGCGTTCTTGCACTCCATGAATTACCGGTCAGTGGTGATCTTTGGACGAGCCCGTCGAGTGGAGGACTCAGAGCAACTTCATGCCCTCAAGGTCATCAGTGACCACTTGCTACCTGGCCGGTGGGAGGAATCCCGTCAGCCGTCTGAGACTGAACTACGCCAGACCTGTGTGCTGGCTCTGAGCATGGAAGAAGCCTCAGCCAAAATTCGAACTGGGGGACCAACGGAGGAGGAGCCAGAGGATATTGCTCTTCCGATTTGGGCTGGGGAACTGCCATTTGAGACCACGTGGGGTAGTCCCATCCCAGCAGCTGACTTGGCGGATGGTGTCGTCGAGTCCGCTGCAGTTCAAGCAGGCTTACGTCGACGCTGATACTGCGACCCTGCAGAGGGAACCACCTGAGTGACGCTCGCGTTTTCTAGGTCGAATAGCCACCGCTCACCAACGCGCCGCATCCGAGCGATCGGGCAGTCAGGCACCGCTCGATCAGTAATGACCACCGGCACCATGCCTAAGAAGCTGGCTTTGCGAGAGGCGGCAGCAATAAAGCCGACGTGGCCACCAATTGTTCCCGCTGGAGCTAGGACGACTTGTTGATGGTTAATCCAATCATCTAGCAACTCGGCATCTGCGGGTGACAAGGCCCATCTCAGAGATGGGTCACCAAGAATCACAATCACTGCGCCAGGTGCGGACCTTCGAAGGTCGCTGACAGCCGACTCGAGCTGGGCAAGCGACGGTGTCACGCGCCGCCAACCAGCCACGGTGTCGGCATCTACGATGACCACGCGAACTCCGGTCATCTTGTTCGACATGTGCACCAGAGTAGGGCGCTCAGTGGGGTCTGAGTAACGCCTCGGGAGCGGGGCTAACTGCTGTGGCCCTCGACACCGCGGATCGCTGCGGCGGCTTCTTCGCTGCTATCTGCTTCAGCCACGTGAATCCCCTCGGGTACCTCGACGTGCAACTCAGACAGTTGCTGAACCTGAACTACTCCCGACTGCAGCAGCAGGTCGGTGACATGGCCACCAATCTTTCGGTCTGCCGAGATGAAGTGAAGGTGAATGCCGGGAACTTCGAGGCCCTGAAGGGAAGACGGGAACCGAAAGCCAATGATGGTTCCCTGCACCTGTTCGGCCTGCCAATTGGTTTGTGTCGCGGTGACTGCAGACAGGGGTGGGTAGGGCCGATGTTGCCGCGGCACACTTCGCAAAGACACCCAGTCAAAAAATGCCTCAATTCGAAACGCCTGTACCAAACGATTATCGGAAATCTCATCGAACTGCTGTTGCAATGCTTCCCATGTGTGCGGGCTTGTTAGTTCGTAGCTTTGGTCCGGCTCAAAATGGCACATCACCGCAAACGGTGTCAGCGTTTCTGGGGGAATCTCGTGTACCGATCCATCGGCTCGGACCTGCAGGAACTCGCCGTCTAGGCACAACATTTCACCATCAAGGTGTTGCACGGTGCCCAAGCCAAAGTTGCCGTGACGAGAGAGTTCACCAAAGCTCACGTCTCCCTCGTAGGCGCC
>WLLG01000317.1 GCA_009700815.1 Actinomycetota bacterium | reverse complement strand
TCTTCTGCGCGGCCAAAGGCTTTTAGCGTGGCGAGCCCCTGAATCATGTCAAGGTAAAAAGAGCTCAGCCACCCCAACTCTTCAAAGCGTCGCTGCGTCAACGACCTTGTGCGACTGCCGATAACTGCGAGCAACAGAATCAGCATCGGTCCCGTGAACAGCAAAATCAGGGTGGTCCAAGGGTCAAGTACTCCAATGGTTATGAAGACTCCCGCAGGCACGATGACTGCGAGCGCAGCCGAGGGAAGAAAGCGGCTCAAATAGGCGTCGAGCGAATCAACCCCTTGGCCAAGCGTTGACGTCAGTTCAGCAGTCCGCTCCTCGCTCAGGCCGGCTGGGCCCACAGCAATGAGATGCGCCAAGGAGTCCGAGCGAACCTTGCGGCGGAGTCGGCCGCTTGCATGTTGTGAGCTGTTCTCAGCTAGCCAGAGACACAGTGCTCGCAGCAGAAGCAAAGCGGCCATGAGGACAAGCGTGGGCAGTACGCCCGAAAGTGTTTCCCTCTTGATGAACCCGTCGTTGATCACGCCGGCAAGAAGAATCGTCCAAGCCACCAGAATCCCCGCAGCTAACAGCCCCAGCAGGATTGAAATGCCAACCCATTTTCGTACTTGCGGATGCTCAGCGAGCAGGGAGCGTGGCCACATGACTATGAACGTAACTGCCCATCACCGAAACGGCGATTAGTAGCTCTCTTCGTCCAGTCGGACTTTGCCTCGGAAGAAGAAGTAGACCCCGGCGGTGTACATCAAGACGAACGGAAGCCCAATAACTGCGATCACCAGCATGACCGTAAGAGTCTCGCTAGCACTTGCAGCATTCGTAACGGTCAGGTCGAAGGACCGGTCGGTAGAGGAGGGGATCAACACGGGATACATGCCCGCAGCTACGGTCGCAAGGAGCAAAGCAATCATGCATGCAGAGGCAACAAACCCGCTCAGGTACTGCTTCTTCGCGACGAACCTCCAGCCAGCAAGCACAGCGAGTAAGCCGAACAGCGGGAAGATTCCAATCCAAAGGCGATCTCGGTAATTCGTGGTTATTTCCTCGTCAAGCAGCAGCGTCCAGACCATGAGCACAGTCATCAGGGCAAAAAACACTGCCATCAGCTTGGGGATCAGGTTTGTGACCCTTCCAAGAAGCTCCCCCTCAACTTTTTGAGTCAAAAACATCGCGCCGTGCAAGCTCAACATAGCCACGGCCGTCGCTCCGACGGCAAGGGCGTAGGGATTCAGCAGGTCCACAAGGTTGACGTCCATGTTGCCGGCCTGGTCCAGCGGGACACCTTGGATCACGTTGCCAAGGGCAACACCGAGCAGCAGGGTGATTCCCAACGAGGAAGAAAAGAAGATCCAGTCCCACATGGATCGCCAGCGGGCACCGTCTCGCTTAGAGCGGAACTCGATAGCGACGGTGCGCAGAATGAGCACGAATAGGACCAGCATCATTGCAGTGTAAAAACCCGAGAAGAGCGAGGCGTACACCAAAGGGAAGGCGGCGAACAAAGCGCCACCTCCAAGCACCAGCCAGACCTCGTTGCCATCCCAGACTGGGCCGATTGAGTTCAGCAGGATTCGCTTCTCGGTGTCGTTGCGACCCAAGAACGGGGACAACATGCCAACCCCGAGGTCGAACCCGTCAAGGACGACATACCCGGCGATGATGGCTACGTACAGAACAAACCAAGTGGTATTCAGCCACATATCAGTCACCTCCGCTGGAAACACGCGAGCGGTGACGGAAGATTTCGCCGAAGGAGTCGGGAAGCGATTCGCTCGCCCCTTCTTCCTCCGGTGGCGGCGGTCCCTGTTTGATCATCCGGTTTAACAAACTGATGAACATGGTGAACACAATCGCGTAGAGAACCACGAACATGCCGATCGAGAAGGCAACTTGACTGAACGTCACATTGGGCGATTCAGCACCGGCCGTCTTGAGAACTTGCCACACAACCCATGGCTGACGGCCAAACTCGGCGGTCCACCATCCGGAGAGGGTTGCAAGCTCAGTCATCACGATGGAGGAGACCAGAACCCACAGCATCCAACGCTGATCCCAGAGCTTTCGCTTCCAGATCCACAGGATGCAGGCGAGGCCACCGATGGCAATAAAGAGCATGCCCAGATCGATCATCAAGTGGTACACCTGAAAGACAACACTGGCGTTGGCCCATTCGTCCTTCGGGAAGGCTTCAAGCCCAGTGACCTCGGCCTGCGGGTCTTGGTAGCTCAAAAAGCTGAGCAGGCAGGGGATTGAAATTCCTGTGGTCGTCTCGTTGTCAGGGTCAGTCCACCCCACGATGTACATAGGTGCGCAGGTCGTGGACTTGTACAGGCCTTCCATGGCTGCGAGTTTCTCTGGCTGCTGATTGGTGACCTCGATCGCTTGGTTTGCGCCAAAGAGCACAACTTGCAGAACCGCAAGCACCGTAAAGATGGGCAAGGCCACGCGCATCATTGTTTTTGCTAGCTCCACGTGGCGCTTTTTCAGCAGGTAGTAAGCAGCCACGCTGATGACCAAGGAGGTTCCTACCATCCAACAGGCCGCTATGAGGTGCAGAATCCTCGGGCCGAACGAGGGGGTAAAGACCACCTCGCGAAAGCTGGTCATAAATGCTTGATCGCCGTGGCCGACATCTTTGATCTCGTAACCTTGAGGGGTTTGCATCCAAGAGTTCGCCATGACAATCCAAGTAGCGCTAAAGGTCGCTCCGGTAACCACCATCACCGTTGCAAAGAGCCACATTTTGTTTCCCAGTTTGGTCCCGCCAAAGAGCATGAGCCCCAAGAATCCGCCCTCGAGCATGAAGGCAAAGATTCCTTCTGCAGCGAGAAGACTGCCAAAGATGTTTCCTACAAAACGCGAGTAATCAGCCCAGTTGGTGCCGAACTCGAACTCCTGCACAATGCCAGTTGCAATCCCCATGGCAAAGATCAGTCCATAGATCTTGACCCAGAACATAGAGAGTTGACGCCACTTTGGGTCCTTGGTTCGGACCGACTTCACACCGAAAATGATCAGCACAAGGCCAACGCCGAGTGACATTGGTGGAAAGATGAAGTGGAAGCTGACGGTCAGGCCGAACTGAATCCGATGCAGCATCTCTGTAGTCATCAAGTGCCAATCGTCAAGTGGAAATCCCGACCGTAGCAGGCGAGCGAAGTATGAAGATCGAACAATGCGAACTTCACAATGGCCAAGTGCGATTGGGTTTGTTGTCCTACGGTGCCTCGATCCGTAGCCTCGAGACGCCCGACAAAAAGGGTGTGTTCGGTCCGATCCACCTTGCGCTTGACTCAGTTGAGCAGTACCAGGACGCGGCTCTCAATCCGTACCTCGGTGCTTCAGTGGGGAGATACGCCAATCGCATCGCCGGAGCTAGGTTCGCTTTGGACGGCACTGTTGTGGAACTCACGC
>WLLG01000316.1 GCA_009700815.1 Actinomycetota bacterium | reverse complement strand
CGCATAACAGCGAGCAGTAGTTCCGTCGGGCAGAGTGATGTAATCAGCAAAGTTGCCATCAGGTCCGGCAACGAGTTTGGCCACATCAAAGTATGAAACCCAGGGCCGAGTCTTGGCCTCTTCTTGGGCTATGCGGTTGCCTGTCTGAACTGCCTGCTGAATGTCAGGATTACCGACATTGGGTTCGCCGACCCATATCAGGCGACGGCTCTGGCCTTGATTGAGGTCCATGATTCCTGCGATCCGGGCGCGGTACTGCTCTTCCCATTCGGCAGATCCGTATTGAGCAACCACGGTGCCGTCACCTTCAAGAATGGACTGCCCATCGTTGGCACCCACCATAAACAGCGTCACCTCTGGAGCGTCCGTTGCAACAATCTCTTGCATCCGAGCTCCCCAGTTGAAGTAATCCGAGCGTGCCAGACCAGTCGAAACTTTGCCGTAGTTCGTGATGCTCAGTTCGGGAATATCGGTCACTGAGGACTTCAACATGTCCCCCAAGGCCTTAGCTGTGGAGTCTCCAGCGACAACGACGTTGAGCGGGGTGGCTGCAGTCGGCACGCGAACAGGGGGAAGCGTGGTGGTTGTGACTGCAGTTTCTGGCGCCGGCTTTTTGGTATCTGGGAATTCAAAGTCAGCGTTTTTTTGTTCAACCCCAAGTTGCTGTGCCGCCCAGTCATAGGGGCGATTCAGTGAAACTAGGTTGGTCAGCCGGTCGATGACCCCAGAGGTTGCAACAGCCACTGAACGCTGCCAGCCCAGCGGCATGCCCTCTGCTGAGGCAACCATGTTTCCCGAAGCTAGAACTACAAAAACGATCAGGGCGATGACGAGACCTTTCCAAACAGTCTCTGCTGATTGAGTGCGGCGAACGCGACGGGGTCGCCGCCGCGCTTGCTGGTTTGATCGCTGCTGGTTTGATTTCTGTTGGCCTGATCGCTGCTGAGTCATCAGAAATTGAAATAGATGAACGGGGCAACACCCTGCGGGCCAAGCAGGTTGATCACCAGGAGGAATACGCCAATGCCGATAGCCATCACTATGGGAGGCAGTTTCGAGGCCCGATACTCAAGGGCATCGCCAATTCGCCGGGGAATGAACTGTCCGATCATGCCAACAAATATTGCCAGCAAAACCATCGGGGTAACCAGAGTTCCGACTCCCCAATTACTTATTAGGCTCCAGAAGTACTCCAGAGCCCCGGTGACTGAGGTGGCTCGGAAAAAGATCCAGCCCACCACAACAAAGTGAAACACCAAGAGACGGGCCAGCCAAGGGTTCATCGTTTCGGTCGAGACAACAGTCGGAGTTGGTCGCTGCATCACTTGAGTCTCGTCGGGGTTCTCATGAACTCCGCCCCCTGGGTCCTCGACTAGTTCAGCCCGCTGTTCAACTCGAACAGCGTGTTGTCGCTCCAGAACAAGGCCGATCCCCTGATAGGCACCCCAGATGATGAAGGTCCAGCTCGCACCGTGCCAGAGGCCGCCAAAGAGCATGGTGAGGAACAGATTTCGGTACTCGGCACTGGGGCCGCCACGGTTGCCACCGAGTGGAATGTAGAGATAGTCACGGAGCCAACGCGAGAGCGTCATGTGCCAGCGGCGCCAAAAATCCTGAATGCTTCGAGCCGAGTACGGCTGGTCGAAGTTGTCAGGAAATTTCACGCCCATGAGCAGGGCGATGCCGATTGCAATATCGGTATAGCCAGAAAAGTCTGCGTAAATCTGAACTGCGTAGGCCCAAGCACCGACTAGCAGTTCCCAGTTTCGGAACTGTCCCGGAGCGACAAAGACTGGATCAACAATGGCGGTTGCCAAAAAGTTGGCGATCACCACCTTCTTGAAGAGTCCCCGGCAAATCAACCGGGCGGCACGGGTTACATCTACGGTCTGCCCACTCGGGCGGTGATTCATTTGTGGGACAAATTCAGATACTCGAACAATCGGTCCAGCGACGAGGTGCGGAAAGAATGAGAGGTAGACCGCAAAGTCCAGCAAAGCGACTGTGTCCTGGTGGCGACGAAACACGTCCACCACGTAACTGATTGCGCAGAAAGTAAAGAAGGACACTCCGATGGGGAGTGCCACTTTGATGAGCATGGGGGTAGCCGCAAGCCCAAGGGGTTCGAGCACGGTGAGCGCTGATTCCACAAAGAAGCCGTAGTACTTGAAGAACCCCAAAACAATCAGGTTTAACCCAACCGCACAGAGCATCCAGCGCTTGCGATTCACATCATTGCGAGCCCGAAACACTGCTTGAGCAAGTACCCAGTTGCCAACGGTGGACCCTGCCAGCAAAAAGCAGAACCTCCAGTCGGCCCAGCCATAGAACACGTAGCTGGCACCCAGAACAAACACTTTCCAGTCTGTGGGGCGATCATTCAGCTTCCAGCTCACACCGAGCACGACGACGAAGAACAACGCGAACGTCATCGTTGGAAAGAGCACCTCTAGCGCCTCCTCGGCACAAGTTCACTAGGTTCCTAGCGCACTGGACTTGGCAGGACTCCCCCAGAGGAACCTCGCTGATGAACATTGAATCCTACTGAACTGGCCAACTGGCTGATACCAACGGAGTTTTTGCCGCTGTGGTATGTCGATTCCTGCGAGCCGCCAAGGAATCGGGAGTAGCTTGGAGAGCCTCAGAGACCCACTTTCATGCGACTGGCTCCAAGACACAGTGCACTTGGTCCAAGACAACTCACCGCCGCGTTATCCACGTCAGAGGAGAAGCAATCGTGACTATCGGAACCAGGGAAGATCCATGGAAGTTGACTACTCCACCGGGCAGCTCTGCGTACGAGATGTATCGGAATCAAGATGCTGATCCAAACGAATTGGTATGCCAAGTGGGGTCGACGAAGCTCCTCTACTTGTGGCGAGCAGTGGACGACCTGCATGCATGGCTCATTGCGCAGGGAGACTGGGTGCCACTCGGCGCTGCGGATGAAAAGAAGGAGCCAGCGACTGCCACCGTCGAAGCATTTGGACGATCAACAGACAATCCGGTTGGCGGCTGGTACGGACTTAGAAAAGGCTATCGGGGCAGATTTGGAATGTACCTTCCTCCCTTGTTAGAAGTCCTTGGCCTCGCCGAACTCACCCACGAGGCACGTAACAACAGCATGCGCGGAGTGTCATGATCGAGACCATAATTAATGGCAGTCCTGACTCGCTACGAGTCATGCACGACATTGAGACCGGCACGTTCATGATGACCACCCTGTGAGAGAACCTGATGAATTACTTTGCTAATAAGACCGTTGTGGTACTGGGCGCTACAGGCATCCTCGGCCAACTTACGGCCCACGATCTGAGTCAGCGTGGTGCAGACGTGAGGCTCATTGTTCGAAGTCCCAATTCACTGGCTGCTGCTCTGCGTGACCTTCCCGTAGCGGTTGCTGACATCACGAAGCGGGGCGAAGTCG